>NZ_JCBAMT010000031.1:0-64665 GCF_059760445.1 Achromobacter sp. D7-1
CGCCAGCGTTCTGTGCTGGCGGGGCCTCCGCGGGGCCGGGCTTGCGGCCCGGGCCAGAGAAAAACAGGAGTCAGGCGCTCTTGCCGTCCAGCACCAGCGACTGGTTGGACGCCGCCTTGCGGTCGTAGCGCGACAGGTCCAGGCCGTCCGTGCGGATGGCGGGACGCTGGCCCATGACCTGATCGGCCACCAGCTTGCCGGAGCCGCAGGCCATGGTCCAGCCCAGCGTGCCGTGGCCGGTGTTCAGGTACAGGTTGCCGTAGCGCGTCGCGCCGACCACGGGCGTGCCGTCCGGGGTCATGGGACGCAAGCCGGTCCAGAACTCGGCCTGGGCCACGTGGCCGCTGCCCGGGAACAGGTCGTTGACGACCAGTTCCAGCGTCTTGCGACGGGCCTCTTTCAGACGCAAGTCGAAGCCCGCGATCTCGGCCATGCCGCCCACGCGGATGCGCTGGTCGAAGCGCGTGACGGCGATCTTGTAGGTTTCGTCCAGGATGGTCGACACCGGCGCGGCCGATTCGTCGGCCATGGGGATGGTGAGCGAATAGCCCTTCAGCGGATACACCGGCAGGTCCAGGCCCAACGGCGCGAGGAAATCGCGCGTGTAGCTGCCGAAGGCGGCGACGTAGCGGTCGGCGGTCAGCACTTCGTTGCCCACGCGCACACCGGTGATTTGGCCACCGGCCGTGTTCAGGCCCGACACCGACTGGCCGAAGCGGAACTCCACGCCCAGACCCTTGGCCAATTCGGCCAGGCGCGTGGTGAACAGCTGGCAGTCGCCGGTTTCGTCATTGGGCAGGCGCAGGCCGCCCGACAGCTTGTGCAGCGAGCGCGCCAGGGCCGGCTCGGCCGTCACCAGGCGGTTGCGGTCCAGCAGTTCGTAGGGCACGCCCACTTCTTCCAGCACGGCGATGTCGCGGCGGGCGGCTTCCAGCTGGGCCTCGGTGCGGAACAGCTGCAGGGTGCCGCGGGTGCGCTCTTCGTAGTGGATGCCGGTGGAGGTACGCAATTCGCGCAGGCAATCGCGGCTGTACTCGGACAGGCGCAGCATGCGTTCCTTGTTGACGGAGTAGCGTTCGGCGGAACAGTTGGCCAGCATGGCCGCCATCCACTTCAGTTGGAACAGGCTGCCGTCCAGGCGGATGGCCAGCGGGGCGTGCTTCTGGAACAGCCACTTGATGGCCTTCAACGGAATGCCGGGCGCCGCCCAAGGCGTGGAATAGCCCGGCGACACCTGCCCCGCGTTGGCGTAGCTGGTCTCCTGCGCCGCCGCGGGCTGGCGGTCCAGCACCGTGACTTTGGCTCCCTGGCGGGCCAGGTAATAAGCGGTGGTGGTGCCGATGACGCCGCTGCCGAGGACGATGACGTGCATGATTCTTTCCGATGATTGGTTTTGTTCAGGAATTTCGGTAGTCTATGGGCCTCTCAGTAGTGAAAAGCACTGAAGATTTTTCTTTGGCAGTGCTTTTTCCCGGCCCCCTCCTGTTTTTTGATCGCCAAAAGTGAAATGCGCGAGCTAGACCGTATCGACCTGAAAATCCTGGATATCCTGCAACGGGAAGGCCGTATTTCCGTGACCGAACTGGCCGACCGGATCAGCCTGTCCGCCACCCCCTGCTCCGACCGCGTCAAGCGCATGGAGCGCGAAGGCGTCATCACGGGTTACCATGCGCGCGTCAATCCGGCGGCGCTGGGCAAGAACCTGCTCGTCTTCCTGGAGATCAAGTTGTCGGCCAAGTCCGGCGACGTGTTCGACAAGGTCAAGAAAGAGCTGCTATATGTGCCCGAAGTCATGGAATGCCACCTGGTGTCCGGCGACTTCGACTATCTGGTCAAGGCCCGCCTGACTGAAATGAACGAATACCGCCGTCTCCTCGGCGAAATCCTCAAACGCCTGCCCGCGTCCGCCGAATCGCGCAGCTACGTGGTCATGGAGGAGATCAAGGAGACGCTGTACCTGCCTGTGGACCGCTAGGCGCGCCGCCTGCGCGGATTGCACGCCGATTGTTACCGGTCGGGTCCGCGCTGGCTGCTATGCTGGCGGCCCTTCGGCGCGTGCCTATGCCGCGTAATCCGACCCTAATTTATTTGCCTATGTCTATGACCCGTCTCTACAAGTACTTCTTCCGCGGCCTGATCACGGTCCTGCCGCTGGCCCTGACCATCTACCTGCTGTATATCTTCCTGGCCTGGACCGAAGCCGTGGCGCTGACCTTCCTGCGTCCCTTCATCGGCGGGTTCTACGTGCCGGGCATGGGCCTGGCGCTGGGCATCCTCGGCATCCTGGCCATCGGCTACCTGGTGTCCAAGGAACGCGTGCAGCGGGTGCTGGTGCTGCTGGAAATGCCGTTCACCAACCTGCCGGTGGTCAAGAGCATCTACTCGTCCCTGAAGAGCTTCGCGGATTATTTTTCGCCCAGCTCCAAGAACACCGCCCAGCAGGTCGTGATCCTGCGCGTGCCGGGCCAGCAGCTGGAACTGGTCGGCCTGGTCACCCGCCGCAACCTGGAAGGCCTGCCCGAAGGCTTCACCCAAGGCGAGCGCGTGGCCGTGTACCTGCCGATGGGCTACATGATCGGCGGCTATACCGTGTTCGTGCCGCAGGAATGGGTCCAGCCCATCCAGATGTCGGTCGAGGAAGCCATGCGTTCGTCCCTGATCGCCTGGATGGCGCGCGCCGAAACCAACAACAACCGTCCGGCCCCGCAGGAGCCTCCCGCCCCCGCGCAGGACGGCGCCAACGGCGGCGGCCAGGCCTGAACGCCCCGCCCTCACCTCTACGAAACTCACGCTATGCCCATCATCGAATTCACGCTGGCCGACGACAGCCCCTATATTGAAGTGAACCAGCTGCTCAAGGCCACCGGCGTCTGCGACAGCGGCGGCGCGGGCAAGATGCTCGTGGCCGAAGGCCACGTCAGCGTGGGCGGCGTGGTCGAAAGCCGCAAGACGGCGAAGATCCGCGCCGGCCAGATCGTCACCTGCGGCGACGTGCGCATCGTCGTGCGCGCTCCCGACGCCGGCGATCAAGACGCCTGAAGCCCTACACCCCCTGCATCACCGCGAGCCGCCATGAAATTCAAGATGTCCCAGAACTCCATCTTTGCCGTGCTGCTGCGCTCGCCCTGGTGGATGAGCGCCGGCGTGGCCGTGCTGCTGTCGGCCGCCGGCTTTGCCGCGCTGCCGCTGGAGTACGCCGCGATGGGCGTGTTCGCCGCGGTGCCGTTCGCGGTCATCGCCATCATGGCGGCCTACAAGCAGCTGCGCTCGCCCTCGGGCGCGCGGGTGCAGGCCGTGGCCGAGGCCGCCGCCGGCATGTCCTGGGCCGACTTCTCCAAGACCGTCGAAGCAGGCTTTCGCCGCGACGGCTGTGAAGTGCAGCGCCTGCAACTGCCCGGCGCCGATTTCGCGCTCACCAAGGACGGCCATGTCGCCCTGGTCAGCGCCAAACGCTGGAAAGCCGCCCGCGTCGGCGTCGAGCCCTTGCGCGAGCTACAGGCGGCGCGCGAGAAACGCGGCGCGCGCGAAGCCATCTATATCGCACTGGGCGAGGTTTCGGACAATGCGCTGCAATATGCCAAGTCGCAGGGGGTGTCGCTGATGATGGCGCCCGAACTGGCCAAGCTGCTGCGGGACCTCAAGCCCTGACCTCGGTACGGCAATGAGCTACCGCCTGCTTGCCGACCTCGTGCTCATCGTGCACGGCCTCTTCGTCGCCTTCGTGGTGTTCGGCGGACTGCTGGCGTTATGGAAGCGCTGGGTCGCCTACCTGCACCTGCCGGCCCTGGCCTGGGGCGCTTTGGTCATAGGCATGGGCTGGATCTGCCCGCTGACGCCGCTGGAGATTTCGCTGCGGCAGCAGGCCGGCCAGCAAGGCTATGGCGGCGGCTTCATCGAACACTACGTGCTGGAGCTGATCTACCCCGAGGGCATCACGCGCGTGACGCAGATCGTGCTGGCGGCCTTGCTGATCGTGGGCAATATCATCGTCTACACGCTGTGGGCGCGGCGCGGCCGGCGCCAGCCGGCCGCCTAGACCGCACCGTTTACAAGCCCCGCGCGATCACCAGGCGCTGGATGTCGCTGGTGCCTTCGTAGATCTGGCACACGCGCACATCGCGATAGATCCGTTCGACCGGGAAATCCTTCAGATAGCCATAGCCGCCCAGGGTCTGGATGGCGGCCGAACACACTTTTTCGGCCATCTCGGAGGCGAACAGCTTGGCCATGGACGCCTCCGTCAGCGCCGGCCTGCCGGCTTCGCGCAGCGCCGCGGCGTGCAGCACCATTTGCCGCGCCGCGTGGATCTGGGTGGCCATGTCGGCCAGGCG
Organism: Achromobacter sp. D7-1; assembly: GCF_059760445.1. Lineage (NCBI taxonomy): Bacteria > Pseudomonadati > Pseudomonadota > Betaproteobacteria > Burkholderiales > Alcaligenaceae > Achromobacter > Achromobacter sp. D7-1. The sequence continues at coordinate 4,332 of NZ_JCBAMT010000031.1, forward strand.
GAAAGCCACTGCCTGATGCTCCATGATGGGCTTGCCAAAGGCCTGCCGGTCGCGCGCGTAGTCGCGCGCGCACTCGAACGCGGCCCGCGCCATGCCCACGGATTGGGATGCAATGCCAATGCGCCCGCCTTCCAGGTTGGACAGCGCAATCTTGTAGCCCTCGCCTTCCGCGCCGAGGCGGTAGGCCGCCGGGATACGCATGTCCTCGAACGCGATCTGGCAGGTGTCCGAAGCATGCTGGCCCAGCTTGTCCTCCACCCGCAGCACCTTGTAGCCCGGGGTGTCGGTGGGCACGATGAAGGCGGAAATGCCGCGTTTGCCGGCCTCGGGGTCGGTCACCGCGAACACGATCACGACCTGGCCGCTGCGCCCCGACGTGATGAACTGCTTGGCGCCATTCAGGATGTAGTCGTCGCCATCGCGCCGCGCCCGGGTGTGCAGGCTGCTGGCGTCCGACCCGGCCTGCGGCTCGGTCAGCGCGAATCCGCCGATATGTTCGCCGGTTGCCAACGGCCGCAGGAACTGCTCTTTCTGCGCGTCGGTGCCGAACTTCAGGATGGGCATGCAGGCGACCGAATTGTGCACGCTCATGATGGTGGAGCAGGCGCCATTGCCGGCGGCGATTTCCTCTAGGGCGACCGCGTACGAGATATAGCCGCTGTCGTTGCCGTCCCAGGATTCGGGCACCAGCATGCCGAAAAAGCCCAGCTGCGCCATTTCGGCGATGGCGTCGGCGGGATAGGCGTGGTCACGGTCCCAGGCCTCCGAGTTGGCCGCCAGGCGCTCCTGCGCGAAGCGGCGCGCCATTTCCTGGACGCTGAGCTGTTCTTCCGTCAAAAGCATGTCTGTCTCTCCTGGATGCGGTGGCGGCCGGCGCGCGGCCTGCTCTGTTCTGCGTTTCGGCGTCCGCTTGGGACGGCCGTCAGATCGCCAGAATACACCGGGCCGGCGCGCGCGCCGGACGCGCCTATTCGCGCGGCGCGTCCTGCTCGGCGCGCTGACGCGCCGGACCGCTGGCGCGGCTCAGGTTGTAGGCGGTGTTCACCAGTCCGATGTGCGAAAACCCTTGCGGAAAATTGCCCACCAGGCGGCGCCGGCCGACGTCGTATTCTTCCGCCAGCAGGCCCAGGTCATTGCGCAGCGCCAGCAAGTGTTCGAACAGGCGTTCGGCGTCGGCGATGCGCCCCTGCATGACATAGGCGTCGGCCAGCCAGAAGCTGCAGGCCAGGAACACGCCCTCCTCGCCCGGCAGGCCGTCGCTGGCGTGCTGGGTGGAATAACGCAACAGCAGGCCGTCACGCAGCAGTTCGCGTTCGATCGCGCGCACCGTGCCCGCCACGCGCGGATCGTCCGCGGGCAGGAAGCCCACTTGGGGGATCAGCAGCAGGCTGGCATCCAGTTCCTCCGATCCGTAGCTCTGCACGAAGCAGCCGCGCGCCGGGTTGTAGCCGTGCTTGCAGATATCCGCGCGGATGCGGTCGGCAAGGCGCTGCCATTCATCGCGCGGCCCGCGCAGGCCGAATCGGTCGCAGGACTGCACCGCGCGGTCGAACGCGACCCAGCACATCAGCCGCGAATGCGTGAAGGCGCGGCGCTCGCCCCGCACCTCCCAGATGCCATGGTCCAGGTCCTGCCAACGGTGCTTCAGCGGCTCCAGCAGCACGTTCTGCAGGCGCCAGGCCTCGGCCAGCGGCGCCAGGTCCGCGGCGCGCGCGGCGTACAGGGTCTCGATGAGCTCGCCGTAGACGTCCAGCTGGCTCTGCCCGGCGGCGCCGTTGCCGCGCCTCACCGGCAGGCTGCCCTCATATCCCGGCAGCCAGGGGATTTCCAGCTCGGGCAGCCAGCGCTCGCCGGCGATGCCGTACATGATCTGCAACTGGTCGGGATGCCCGGCCACGGCGCGCAGCAGCCATTGGCGCCAGGCCTCGGCCTCTTCGCGGTAGCCGGCATTGAGCAAGGCGTACAAGGTCAGCGCCGAGTCGCGCAGCCAGCAATGCCGGTAGTCCCAATTGCGGCTGCCGCCCAGGGCTTCCGGCAACGAGGTGGTGGGCGCGGCGATGATGCCGCCAGTGGGCTGGAAGGTCAGCAGCTTGAGCGTGATCAGCGAGCGGACCACGGCATCGCGCCCTTCCTCGCTGCCTTCCCAGCGGCAGCGCTTGGCCCACTCCTGCCACCAGGAGATGGTGCGGTCCATGCTTTCCACGCGGTCCGGCACGAAATGCGGCGTGCGGTGCGAGCGGTGATAGGACAGCGTGAACGGCACCACCCGGCCCGGATGCACCGAGAAGCGCGCCGTGGTCGTGAGCTCGTGCCCCGCCAGGTCCACCGGCGTATGCAGCTCGACCGCGTCGGGGCCGGCGATGGCGCTCAGGCCGTAGTCGCGCCGGCGTACCCAGGGGACGGCCTGCCCATAGTTGAAGCGCAGCGCCATCTCCATGTCCATCTGCACGTGTCCGGATTCGCCGCGCACGATGCGCACTACGTCGGCGCGCTCATCGTCGTCGCTCAGGGGCATGAAGTCGTACAGCAGCGCCGCGCCCGAGCTGGTCTCGTAGCGCGTTTCCAGCACCGCGGTATCGGGCACGTAGCGGCGCGAGACCGTGTATTTCTGCGCATGCGGCGCGATGCGCCAGTGTCCGTGCCGTTCGTCCCCCAGCAGCGCCGCGAAGCACGCCGGTGAATCGAAGTGCGGCAGGCACAGCCAATCGATGGAGCCGTCGCGCGCCACCAGCGCGGCCGACAGCATGTTGCCGATCAATCCGTAGTCTTCCAGGGGCTTGGACATGGTCTAGCCCGCGCCCCGGAACTCGGGATACAGCGTCATGCCGCCGTCGACGAACAAGGTCGTGCCAGTGACGTAGTCCGAGGCGTCACTGGCCAGCCATACCGCCGCGCGCGCCACGTCTTCGGGTTCGCCGATACGGCCGTAGGGAATCAGCTTCAACAGTTTGGCCAGGCTTTCCGGGGTGTCCCAGGCCGGCTGGTTGATGGCGGTGCGTATGGCGCCCGGCGCGATGGAATTGACCCGTATCCGGGCCGGAGCCAGTTCCTGCGCCAGCGATTTCATCAGCATGGACACGCCGCCCTTGGAGGCCGCGTAATTCACCTGGAAGGCCCAGGGTATGACCTCGTGCACCGAACTGATGAAGAGGATGTTGCCCGTCGCCAGCCCCTGCCGCGCCGGGTCGGCCGGCTGCGATTGAAACAGCCTGGCCGCGGCGCGCGCGCACAGGAAATGCCCCGTCAGGTTCACATCGATGACACGTTGCCAATCGGCCAGCGTCATGTCGGCGACCGGGGCCGGATGCTCTATGCCCGCATTATTGACCAGGATGTCCAGTCGTCCGTAGTGCTGCAGCGCCTGCGCAAACAGGTGCTCCACCTCGGCCTCCTTGCTGATGTCGCCGGCCGCCGTGACGGCCGACCCTCCCTGGCGCTGGATTGCTTCGGCGACTGCCGCCGCGCGCCCCTGGGAATCGCCGCCCGCGCGATGATTCACCACCACCCGCGCGCCGGCCGCGGCCAGCCCGATCGCGGTGGCGCGGCCTATGCCGGAGGACGCCCCTGTCACCACGGCCACCCGGCCGCGCAGTTCACTCGGGTGTTGCATGCCTGCCTCCCTGGCGGCCGCTACCCATCGTGGCCGGCCGCCGCGTGTAGAAAGTCCAGGGTAGTACCGCGCACAGGTTCCATGCAACCCATTGCGCAGCGTGCATAATGACGGCTATGCCGGCCCGCGCTCCCCATGGAGCGACGGGCCGCAGGTCCATATGCCCACCCGTATGCCCTCGCTTCCTGGAGACGCCGTGCTGGATCCGATACTTGCAGAACTGTCGACCACCCTGCCCGAGGCCAAGTCCGTCGAACAATTGACGCGCCCGCTGCTGGACATGCTGGGCGCGGTGACCGGGCTGGAGTCCACCTATCTCACGTCGATCGACCTGAAGGCGGATCTCCAACACATCCGCTACGCGCGCAACGCCGGAGCACTGCAGATCCCCGAAGGGCTGTCCGTACCCTGGGACGACACGCTGTGCAAGCGCGCGCTGGACGAAGGACGCCTGTGCACCAGCGATGTCTCCAGCTGCTGGCCCGATTCCGACGCCGCCCGCCAACTGGGCATACAAACCTATCTGAGCGCGCCAGTGCGCACGGATGACGGCGTCCTGTTCGGCACCCTGTGCGCCGCCAGCGCCACGCAACGCCAGATCGAGCCTCGGGCGGAATTGGTACTGAAGCTCTTCTCCAGCGTAATCGCCCGCTTCCTGGAACGCCAAATGCTGATGGAGCAGCTGCACGCCGCCAACGTCCAGCTCATGTCCTATGCGCTGACCGACACGCTGACCGGCCTGCCCAACCGGCGCGCCCTCTACGAGGCGCTGGACCGCCTGCAGGCGCGCGCCGTCCGCGAAGGCGGCAGCGTGCTGGTCGGCGTGGTCGACCTGGACGGCTTCAAGGGCATCAACGACGTCTACGGCCACCAGCAAGGCGACGTATTCCTGCAGGAGGTGTCGCGCCGCATCGCCGCTGCCCTGCGCGGCTCGGACATGCTGGGGCGGCTGGGCGGCGACGAGTTCGTGCTGATCGGGCCGGGCCCGGCCCTGGCAGCCGGCGACGGGCCGCATGGCGTGCACGCGCCGCGCGGCGAGGCCGAAGAAGCCGCCCGGTCGCTGGAAGAACGCGCCACCGCCGCCACCGTGGGGCGCTACCAGCTCGGCGAAGATGCCGTGCCGTACGAGGGCGCCAGCGTAGGCGTGGTGGCGCTGGATCCGCGCGGCCTGGACGCGGAAGCCGCCGTGCGTTTGGCCGACGCCCGCATGTATGAGGTCAAGCGGGCGCGCAAGACGGCGCGCGTCATTCACTAGCGCGAGAAAGGCGCCTTGTTCAGGCTGCCGCGGGCGCTACCGCGGCGCCTTCTATGCCGTGGCGGCGCAACGCGTTTGCGACGAAGCCGCTGGCCTTCATCTCTTCGACAAACCCCGACAGGACTTCCATGGCTTCGGCGCCACGGTTCTTGGGCGCGCCCATGGCCTGGCGTATGGTCATGAAGCTGCCGGGCAGCAAGCGCAAGCCCTGCAACCGCCTGGCGTCCGCCTCCAGCTGCTGCAGCACACCCGCCGCCACGTCCGTGCCCTCGGCCAAAAAAGTGTCGACCACGGCCGGCGAGGTAGGCGCACGCGTAATGGTCGCCCGCTTCAGTTCACGGCTCAGGTACAGGTCGTACGCGCTGCCTTGTCCGACGGTGACGCGATGTCCCTCGCGGTCGACCTCGTCCAATGCGCGTAGCGCAGAATCTTCGCGCACGAGGTAGGCGCCCTGGATCAGGACATAGGCGTCGGTAAAGGCAATGCCGGCCGCGCGCAGCGGATCGATGGCGAAGAAGCCGATGTCCGCGTCCTCCCGCGTGACGGTCTCCACGGAAGCGCCCGCGCTATCCAGCACGACCAGGTCCAGCGGCACGCCCAGCCTTTCGGCGAAGGCGCACGCCAGGTCCACGGACACGCCGGCCGGCGCGCCGCCGGCATCGCGCCCCGCCAGGATGGGATTGCCCAGGTTGATGGATGCCCGCAGCCGGCCGGTTGGCGCGAAGGCGGAAATGATGTTCGTGTTCAGCTTCATAGGTTTGTGCAGGGTGGGAAGATCATGAACCATGGCGGCTGAAGACGCCGCCGCAGCAGAGGTCGATGCGCGTCGGCTCCAGCGTGTCGCCGAACCAGGCGTTCAACGCCGCGCGCCGTTCGCCGACATACACCGGCTGCCCGTCCGTGCCGAGCTTCATGCCCAGGTCATGGCCCGGCACCAGCAGCGTTCCGGGCGTCTTGCGCCACAGCTCCCAGATGCGGGCCAGCGTAGCGCGGCTGGCGTCCATATCGGCGGTGTCATTGACCGTGCCCGACAGCAGTTCGGCCCGGTTCTTCGCGGCATCGCCGGTGAACAGAACCGTTTGCCGACCATCGTCGACGTAGAACAGCAAGTGGCCCGGCGTGTGCCCCGGCGACGCAATCGCGCGCAGGTACGGCAGGAATTCGTCGCCATCGCGTATGCGCCGGACACGCTCCGACGACGCCAGTTCGCGCACGTAGAGCTCCGGCAGCGGATTGAACCCGGGCGGCTGGGCGGCCGCCCAGGCCAACTCCAGCTCGCCGATCCAGACGGTGGCGTTGGGAAACAGCGTGAAATTGACGGCGTGATCATAGTGGGCGTGCGTCAGCACCACGTCGGTGATGTCGGCCGCGGCCACGCCGCAGCGGCTCAGGTGCTGGCCCAGCAGATGGCGCACACCGAACGCGCCCACGTCCACCAGTATGTTGCGCCCGCCGCCCCGCAAAAGCGTGGTGGTGCTCCAGCCCAGTCCGCCATGGCACAGCGAACGCCCTGGATAGCCTTGTATCAATACCTCGATGTCATACATGGCCTACTCCGCTTGCACATGCGCATCCGCGATCAGCTTGCGGTAGCGTTGCAGGTCTTCCTGGATCAGGCGCGCGAATTCCTGCGGCGTGCCCGCAACGATCTCGTTGCCGCCTTCGGTCTGGAGCTTCTGGATCACGTCGGGCTCGCGTGCGGCCTTGACCACCTCTTCATGCAGGCGCGACAGGATCTTGGGATCGATGCCAGCCGGCGCCAGCAAACCCTGGAATTGCGTGACCACGAAATCCTTGAAGCCCAGTTCCTCCATCGTCGGGATACCGGGCAGGCCTTGCGCGCGGTTCGGTCCCGACACCGCATACCCGCGCAGCTTGCCGGAACGCAGATGTGGCGTGGCCGTCACCACCGTGTCGAACGTGAAGCTGAGCTGCCCGCCCAGCACGTCGGTCAGGGCCTGGGCATTGCCCTTGTAGGGAATATGCGTGAGCTGCGTCTGCGTCATGACCGCCAACAGTTCGCCCGCCAGATGCCCGCCCGCCCCCACGCCCGCGGAGCCGTAGCTTATCTGGCCCGGCTTGGCCCGCGCCGCCGCGATCAGGTCATCCACGCTGCGTATCGGCGATTGCTGCGGCACGACCAGCACGTACTGATAGCTGGTGATCTGGCTGATCGGCGCCAAGTCGGCCACCGGATCATATGGCGTCTTCTTGTACAGCGAGGGATTCACCACCAGCGGCCCGCTCGCATCCAGCAGCAGCGTGTAGCCGTCAGGCGCGGCCTTGGCGACAAAATCAGTGCCTATCATGCCGTTGGCGCCCGGCTTGTTCTCCACGACGAAGGTTGCGCCCATGCTGACCGACAGTTTTTGCGCGATCACACGGGCGGTGATGTCCGCTGCGCCGCCCGCGACATAGGGCACGATCAGGCGCACCGGTTTGCTGGGATAGTCCGACGCCAGCGCCGCGCCGGCCGCCATCATGCCCAACGCGCCCGCCATCATTGCCGTAGCCATGGCTGTGTATTTCATGTCTGTCTCCGAAATGCTGCCGCCAGCGCAGGTCAGGCCGGCAGGGAATCCGCATGGCGGCGCAACAACGCCAGGACATCCGCGTCCAGTGCAATCCCCTGCTCCTTCTGGCGCGCCATCTTGGCCAGTTCGATCTCGCCGGGCTGAATCACCGGCCGCGCGGTATCGGCCGGCGCGCTGCCGTGCAGGATCTGCGCGAAGTCGGCCATGCGTTGGGCGAGCCATTGCGTCGAACCCAGCCTGCGGGTGTCTATCAGCAGGAAAAAGTGGCCAAGGTTCTGTGGCTGATCGGGCGCATCCACCCATGACTTCACATGCGTCAGATAAGCCGCGTTCGACAGCAGCCCGGCGAACAGGTCGACCATCAGCGCCAGGCCGTAGCCCTTGTGCCCGCCGATCGGAAGCAGAAAGCCGTCAAGCGCATCCTTGGGACTGGTCGTCGGCTGTCCGGCCGCGTCGGTGGCCCAGCTGTCGGGAATCTCCTGCCCGGCTTTCAGGGCGTTGCGGATCTTGGCGCGCGCCACCACGCTCATCGCCATGTCCAGCAGAAAGTGCGCGCCCTCCGGATTGGGCACGGCGAAGCCGATCGGACTGTTGCCGACCCGGGCGTCGGTGCCGCCCCAGGGCGCGATGGTAGTGGTGGCGTTGCTGCCGATGATGCTGGCATAACCCGCTTGCGCCGCGATCAGGCCATAGGGAGAAATGGGACCGAAATGATTGCTCTGGCGAGCGAACGCCATGCCTACCCCGCACTCGCTGGCGGCCTGCATGGCGGCGCGCAGCGCGTGCATGCCGACCAGCGGCCCGACGCCGTTGTCGCCATCGACCAGGCACAGGCCGGGCGCGGGGCGCTCGACTTGAATCCGGGCGCGGGGATTGATGCCGCCCACCTGCAGGCGCTCGCCGTACGATTCAATGCGGCTCAGGCCATGGGTGGACAGGCCGAACAGGTCCGCCAACACCAACACCTGGACAACATCGGCGGCATCCTGGGCAGGCAGCCCCAGGCTTTCGAACGCGCGTATGCCGAGCTGCGTCAGCTCCTCTTCGGCGATAAGAATCGGGTCTTGCTTTTGGCTACTCATGGCAATGCTTCTCGAAAAAGAATGGGGATTCGTGAAAGATGGATCATTCGGCGGACAGGCGGGCGCTGCGCACCACCTGCCCCCAGCGCTTCTCTTCGGCGTCGATGAAGGCGGCAAATTCGGCCGGTCCCGCGCCGGACGCCTCGCTGGCGTCGTGCGCCAGGCGTTCGCGCACGGAATCGGTCTGCAGCGCCTTGAGCGCGGCCTGGTGCAGGCGCTCGATGACGGGGGCCGGCGTGCCCGCAGGCGCCAACAGGCCGAACCACTGCGAACTTTCAAAGCCCGGATAGCCCTGCTCTGCCACGGTGGGCACATCAGGGAGCACGGGCAGGCGCCGTTCCGATCCCACCGCCACGATGCGGATCTTGCCCGCCTGGGCATGCGGCAGCAGTCCGGGCGTGCCGGCCGCCGCAGCGTCGATGTTGCCCGCCAGCAGATCGGTCACCTGCGCGCCGGTCCCCTTGTAAGGCACATGCACCACGTCGATGCCGGTCGCCGTCTTGAGCATCTCGAACGCCAGATGGCCCGCGCTGCCGTTGCCGGCGGACCCGTAGTTCAAGGCTCCCGGCCGGGCGCGCGCCAATGCCACGAACTCCGGCAGCGTCGACGCCTGGACCTTGCCGCCCACCGCGAACACCATGGGCAGCTTCGCCAGCAGCACGATGGGCGCGAAGTCGCCGCGCGGGTCATACGGCAGCTTGGCCACCATGGACGGGTTCACGGCCAGCGTGCCCACATGGCCCAGGATGAGGGTGTAGCCATCGGGAGCGGCGCGCGCCGCTTCCACCGTGGCGATCATCCCCTGCCCGCCGCCCTTGTTTTCCACGATGACCTGCTTGCCCAGATCGCGCGACATCTCTACCGCCACCGCGCGTGCCACCACATCCGAACTGCCGCCGGGACCGTAGGGCACCAGCAGGCGGATCGGACGTTGCGGCCAGTCCCCGCTCTCGGCGCGCGAGGCCGGCGCCAAAAGCGCCATCAATGGCACGCAGGCCAGTGCAAGGGCGAATTGCCGGCGTAGGCGGCGGACGCGAATCATGAGCTTGTCTCCTGGTATGTGCCGCGCTCGGGGCGGCTTGGAAGACATGATGCGCAGCACGCACAATAGAGTAAAGTGCAAAAATTAGATCAATTCTTGACGAAAACGCATGAAATTCGATTTGGCCGATTTGCGCGCCTTCCTGGCGGTCGCCGACCTGGGCAGCTTCCGCGCCGCCTCCGAAGCCCTGCATCTTTCTCAATCCGCCCTGTCGCGACGCGCCGACAAGCTGGAAGCTGCGCTAGGCGTGCAGTTGCTGACGCGCACCACCCGCAAGGTCGAACTGACGACCATAGGCCGCGGCTTCGTGCCGCGCGCGCGCAACGTGCTCAACGAACTTGAAAGCGCCCTGGTCGGCATACAGGACGTGGCCGAACGCCTGTCGGGCCTGGTCACCATCGCTTGCGTGCCTTCGGCGGTGGCCTATTTCCTGCCTGGCGTGATCCGCAGCTACCATGAGCAATACCCGCGCATACGCATCCGGATCATCGATGAGTCCTCGTCGCAGATCCTGACCGCCGTCGCGCGCGGCGATGCCGATTTCGGCCTGACCTACATAGGCGCGAACGACGCCGACATCGAATTCAAACCCTTGCTGGAAGAGCCCTTCGTGGCCGCGGTCAGCCGCCAGCACCCTTTCGCGCAAAGAGAATCGGTCACCTGGGCCGACCTGGACACCCATCCCTACATCAGCCTGGCCCAGGGCAGCGGCAACCGCTTCCTGATAGATCAGGCGCTGGCGCACAGCGGCGTGCGGCCTCGCCATTTCTGCGAGGTCCAGCATGTGCCGGCGCTGGTGAGCATGGTCGAGGCTGGCCTGGGGGTAGGCGTCGTGCCACGGTTGGCCATGCCAGCCGGGGAACATGCCGATCTGGTCAGCGTGCCGCTGCGCGAGCCGGCCATCACGCGGACCATAGGATTGATCCATAGCCGGGGCAAGGCGATCAACCCGGTCGCCAAGCTGTTCTATGACCTGCTGGCGGCCAGGGTCGGCGAGCGGCAGGATGTTTGAACGGTGACTCCCAGCTCAGGACTCGCCTGATCCGGGAGTCGATGCCAGACCGAGCGCGTCCACTACCGCCTTTGCCATCGTGGCATCTTCAATCGCTTTCGAATGCCGACCGTTCATCAAGGATCGCCTGCCATCTCGCAGGGTCCAACGCCCATTGGGCATGTGGACTCTGCGCTGTTCGCAACCGGGCCCGTGGCTAGCTTCGATGCTCGCGCCGTGAACCAGCAGTTCATGGCTGGTGAGGCCTGCGATCCGCGCCACCACTTTTCGGCGATTGAATCGGAGCAGCGCAGCGTAATCCACCAAACCGAGCAGATCGCGCATCAAGGCATGAATATCCCGAGCCATCTTGCTGATGCTCTTTGCGCATGCGAGCAGGATGATGAAAGCGATGACGTAGAAAAACCCGCGCAAAAACGCGGTCAGTCCATAGAGCAAGACCGATTCCATCGAAAGGGCCTTTCCGTTGGTTGTGGCGACTAGCCAAATTAGTTCCAAAACAACACACCAAACATACAGAGGCAGAGACCACTTCCTGAACTGCTCCCTGCGCAGCGACTTTTGCTCCACAAAAGCCGGGCTGCTTCCAGGTTCGACACCTGCGCTAACGGATGCGTCCAGCATTTCGTCCAGGATTTCATCCTCGTCCACCCGCAAAGCTATCACCCTGCGCGCCGCAGGCAGCTCGTCCGCTATGGGCCGCCACCGTGACCAAGCCCCCACAATGCCAACAACCGTGCGGACGAAATCAAGAACCGCAACACCGACAGCGATCGTCACTGATTCCCATGTACTCCAGGAAATGGTTGGCCACAGCGCGTCCAAACCCGTATACGGCGCGCTGGCCAACAAGCCAAAGAACACAATTATCAACAGCACGAAGCGACTGAATACCGCCATCCCTCCAGAGGCGATTTCTTCAATCGTCAACTTCCTCAACGAGACAAATGGCGCAGCAATCGTGACCGCCCTTTCAACCGCAGGATGGTCGGCCGCCATTGCCGCCACTTGGCCGCCATACGAATGGCCGATCAGCACCACGGTATTCAGTGGAAACTTGGCCTCATCAAGCCACTTTCTGACGTTCTCCGCAGCGACGCTTCGCGATAGCTGCTTGTTTCCAGACTCCCAGCACAGGCCGTACACCGTCAAGCCAGCGGACTCAAGGCCCTTTCGGCATTGATCCCACCGCGCCCAGTCGTACCTGGGCCCACTCCAAGTGCCGGGAATAATGAGGGCTGTCCGAAGTCGCTCATGACTTTGGAAAGATTGGCCGCAGGACATCTCACTCAATAGGCGGATACTTGCGGCCTCCATTTCCTGCCCCGTGCGCCGATACGCAAAATTGCGGAATCGGCTACCGACGGAAAACAGGATGGCGCGGCGATGCTTGAACACGTACATGCACTGATCCGGGATCGAAAAAAGCGCACTCAGCAAAAGCTTCACGCTCCAGATCAAGAAAACGCCGCCACCCGTCGCCAGGAATCCACCCATCAAGGCCAATGGAGTGGCAAGGACAGCAGCTATCGCCGGAGAACTGTGCAAAGGTACGGCCGGGTCCATCTATGCCTGAAGGTTGAAGTAACTAATGGTAAATTAATCTATCAAATTAGATCCTTCGCCACAAGCCGCCTCGAGAGTCTGCTGTGCGCACGATGGCCGCAACATTCCAGTCCAAAAAAAAAGCGCCGCCTTCCAGCGACGCTTTATTCAGGGAGTGTCAGCGTCTTACCTCACCTTGCCCTGCTTCCACGCATCCAGCAGCTTCTCATAAGCGATCGTCTCGCCCTTGGGCTTTTCGTTGGCCAGCTTCTTCCACGGCGCGTGCTGGTCGGACAGCCACTTGCTGGGATCGCTCTTGGCGTTGAGCTTGGGCGCGCACTGCGCCATGCCGGCCCGTTCCAGCCGCGCCATGACTTGGTCCATTTCATTGGCCAGGTTGTCCATGGCGGCCTGCGGGGTCTTTTCGCCGGTGACCGCGGTGGCGACGTTCTTCCACCATAGCTGCGCCAGCTTGGGATAGTCAGGCACGTTGTTGCCAGTGGGCGTCCACGCCACGCGCGCCGGGCTGCGGTAGAACTCGATCAGGCCGCCGTAGTTCGCCGCGTTCTTGGTGAAGAACTCGCTGTTGATGTCGCTGTCGCGGATGAAGGTCAGGCCGGTAATCGACTTCTTCAGCGACACCGACTTGGACGTGACGAACTGCGCGTACAGCCAGGCTGCGGCCATCTTGTCGGGGTTGGTGGACTTGAAGAAGGTCCACGAGCCCACGTCCTGGTAGCCGTTCTGCATGCCGTCCTTCCAGTACGGTCCATACGGCGACGGCGCCATGCGCCACTTCGGCGTGCCGTCGTCGTTGACCACCGGCAGGCCCTTCTTGGTCATGTCGGCAGTGAAGGCCGTGTACCAGAAGATCTGCTGGGCGATCTGGCCCTGGGCGGGCACCGGGCCGGATTCCGAGAAGGTCATGCCCATGGCCTGCTGCGGCGCGTATTTCTTCATCCAGTCCACGTACTTGGTCAGGGCATAGACCGCGGCCGGGCTGTTGGTGGCTCCGCCGCGCGCAACCGACGCGCCCACCGGCGTGCACTTATCGTCGGCCACGCGGATGCCCCACTCGTCCACCGGCATGCCGTTGGGCAGGCCCTTGTCGGCGGCGCCGGCCATGGACAGCCACGCGTCGGTGAAGCGCCAGCCCAGCGACGGGTCCTTCTTGCCGTAGTCCATGTGGCCATAGACCTTCTTGCCGTCCAGTTCCTTGACGTCGTTGGAGAAGAAGTCGGCGATGTCCTCGTAGGCCGACCAGTTGGTGGGCACGCCGAGTTCGTAGCCGTACTTGGCCTTGAATTTGTCCTTCAGGTCCTGGCGCGCGAACCAGTCGGCGCGGAACCAGTAGACGTTGGCGAACTGCTGGTCGGGCAGCTGATAGAGCTTGCCGTCGGGCGCGGTGGTGAACTTGGTGCCGATGAAATCCTTGAGGTCCAGGTTGGGATTGGTCCACTCCTTGCCCGCGCCCGCCATGTAGTCCGACAGCGGCAGGATGGCGCCGTAGCGGTAGTGCGTACCGATCAGGTCCGAATCGGAGATCCAGCCGTCGTAGATGGACTTGCCGGACTGCATGGAAGTCTGCAGCTTCTCGACCACGTCGCCTTCCTGGATCAGGTCATGGTTGACCTTGATGCCGGTGATCTCGGCGAAGGCCTTCGCCAAAGTCTTGGACTCGTACTCGTGCGTGGTGATGGTTTCGGACACCACGCTGATCTCGTTCACCCCTTTAGCCTTGAGCTTGGCGGCGGCGTCGATGAACCATTTCATCTCGGCCATCTGCTGGTCCTTGGACAGCGATGAAGGCTGGAACTCCGAATCGACCCACTTCTTCGCTTCCGGTTCGCCGGCCCAGGCCGCCGAAGTCCCGATCAGGGCGATAGCGGCCGCCATGGCGTGCATGCGCAATTTCATGACCTGTCTCCTCGATAAATCTTCCCCATCGTTTGCTGCGGACCGCTGGCCGGGGAAGATGCTGGCCGATAGTCCTTCCACTACCTCTTGAATATGCAAGGGGTCTGGCGCCCCTCTTCAGCCTTTCCGCATGACGAAGGCCAGCAGCAGCATGGACGCAATGAAGCTGATCCACACCGATGGTGGCTCGTCCAGTGAAAACCATTCCGCCGCCTTCTGGCCCAGTCCCAGGAATGCCAGGTTGAGCCAGGCCGCGGCCATCAGGCCGATAAAAAGACGGTCGCCGCGCGTGGTGCGCAGGGGCAGGAAGCCCTTGCGCTCCATCGTGGGCGATTTCAATTCCCAGACCGTCATGCCGACCAGCATCAAAACGATGCAGGAAAAGAACACGGCGACGGGCGTGGTCCATACCATCCAGCTGAACATGATCGAGCTCTCCTGGTATTCCTTGCAACTACACCCGGCCCATCGCGAAGCCCTTCGCGATGTAGTGCCGCACGAACCAGATCACGATGCCGCCCGGCACGATGGTCAGCACGCCGGCCGCCGCCAGCACGCCCCAGTCCATGCCGGAAGCCGACACGGTGCGGGTCATGGTGGCGACGATGGGCTTGGCGTTGACCGAGGTCAGCGTGCGCGCCAGCAGCAGCTCCACCCAGCTGAACATGAAGCAGAAGAATGCCGCCACGCCCACGCCCGACTTGATCAGGGGCAGGAAGATGGTCAGGAAAAAGCGTGGGAAGGAATAGCCGTCGACATAGGCGGTTTCGTCGATCTCGCGCGGCACGCCGGACATGAAGCCCTCCAGGATCCATACCGCCAGCGGCACGTTGAACACCAGGTGCGCCAGCGCCACCGCCAGGTGCGTGTCCATCAGGCCGAACGAGCTGTAGAGCTGGAAGAACGGCAGCAGGAACACCGCGGGCGGCGTCATGCGGTTGGTCAGCAGCCAGAAGAACACGTGCTTGTCGCCAATGAAGCGGTAGCGCGAGAACGCGTAGGCCGCCGGCAGCGCCACGGCCAATGAAATCACCGTGTTGATGACCACGTAGATCAGCGAGTTGATGTAGCCGGAGTACCAGGCTGGGTCGGTGAAGATGGTGCGGTAGTGCTCGAAGGTGAAGTCGCGCGGCCACAGCGTCAGGGAGCTGACGATTTCGGTATTGGTCTTGAACGACATGTTCAGCATCCAGTACAGCGGCAGGATGGCGAAGACCAGGTACAGGGTCAGGAAGACGCCGCGCCAGCGGGAATTTTTCTCACGCATTTGCGCGCTCCTCGTCGAAGCCGCCGGTGGTGCCGGCGCGCTGCATCCAGTTGTAGAGAATGAAGCACAAGAGCAGGATGATGAGGAAATAGACGATCGAGAAGGCAGCCGCCGGCCCCAGGTCGAACTGGCCCACCGCCTTCTGCGTCAGGTACTGCGACAGGAAAGTGGTGGCGTTGCCCGGCCCGCCGCCCGTCAGCACGAAGGGCTCGGTGTAGATCATGAAGCTGTCCATGAAGCGCAGCAGCACCGCGATCATGAGCACCCCGCGCATCTTGGGCAGCTGGATGTAGCGGAACACCGCCAGGCGCGACGCGCCGTCGATGCGGGCGGCCTGGTAATAGGCGTCCGGGATGGCGCGCAGGCCGGCATAGCACAGCAGCGCCACCAGCGGCGTCCAGTGCCAGACGTCCATGATCAGCACCGTGATCCAGGCATCGAAATCGTTGCCGGTGTAGTTGTAGTCCACCCCCAGCCAGGACAGCGTGGCGCCCAGCAGACCGATGTCGGTGCGCCCGAACACCTGCCAGATGGTGCCGACCACGTTCCACGGGATCAGCAGCGACAGCGCGATGATCACCAGCACGGCGGACGCGCGCCAGCCGCTGGCCGGCATGGACAAGGCCAGCAGGATGCCCAGCGGGATCTCAATGGCCAGCACCGCCAGCGAAAAGCCGATCTGGCGGAACAACGCGCCATGCAGCTCTTCGTCCTGCAGCACGGCGGCATACCACTCGGTGCCGACGAAGACGCGGCGTTCGGGCGAGATGATGTCCTGTACCGAGTAGTTGACGATGGTCATCAACGGCAGGATGGCCGAAAACGCCACGCACAGCACCACGGGCAGGACCAGGAACCAGGCCCGGTGATCTATGGGTTTCATCGGATCAGCTCCTCGTTGCGGTAGAAGCAGGTGTGCGGATTCACGACCGACAGCCAGACCGTGCCGCCGGCGGCGGCCGGAACGATGTTGCTGCCCAACCGGGCCCGTACCGGCGTGCCCTCGAAATCCGCCACCAGCAGCGTATACGTGCCTACGTCCTGTACCCGCTCCACGCGCATGGCCACGGCGCCAGGCGCGCCCGGCTCGGTGATGCGCAGGTACTCCGGACGCACGCCCAGTTTCACGGGACCCGCGCCGTCCAGCTTGGCCGCCATCTCCGCCGGGACCCCGACGACGCGGCTCTTGCCCACTTCCAGCCCGCCGTCGCGCCATTGCGCCGGCAGGAAGTTCATGCCCGGCGAACCGATGAAATGGCCCACGAAGGTGTGCGCCGGCCGCTGGAACAGGTCATCCGCCGAACCGACCTGCACCGCGCGGCCGCGCGCCATCACCATGACCTCGTCGGCGAAGGTCAGCGCCTCGGTCTGGTCGTGCGTCACGTAGATCAGCGTCAGCTTGAACTCGTGGTGGATTTCCTTGAGCTTGCGGCGCAACTCCCATTTGAGCTGCGGATCGATGACGGTCAGCGGCTCGTCGAACAGGATCGCCGACACGTCGCTGCGCACCAGTCCGCGCCCCAGCGAGATCTTCTGCTTGGCATCGGCCGTGAGGCCGCTGGCGCGCCGGTCCAGCACATTGGACATTTCCAGCATCTCGGCGATGCGCCCGACGCGCTCGCGGATGAGCTTGGGCGCCATGCCGCGGTTGCGCAGCGGAAATGCCAGGTTCTCGGCCACCGTCATGGTGTCGTACACCACCGGGAACTGGAACACCTGGGCGATGTTGCGCGCCTGCGGCGTCTTGTCGGTGACGTCCTGGCCGTCGAACAGGATGCGCCCGTGCGACGGCCGCAGCAGGCCCGACACGCAGTTCAGCAAGGTGGTCTTGCCGCAGCCCGACGGCCCCAGCAAGGCATAGGCTCCGCCGTCCCTGAAGGTGAAGGCCAGCGGCAGCAGGGCGTAGTCCTCGTCGGTCTTGGGATCGGCCACGTAGGAATGGGACAGGTCCAGCTCGATCTGCGCCATCAGGCCGTCTCCCCCGCGCCCACCGGCTGCCGGGGCGCGGCCAGCAGCCCGCCGCCCGCGCCGAAGGCATAGGTCTGCGCCGGGTCGAAGTACAGCTGCACGCGGTGGTCCAAGGTATAGCGGTGTACGCCGGGCAGTTGCGCCACCACGTCGCCCGCCGGCGTCTGCGCGTGCACGAAGGTGTCGGACCCGGAAATCTCGGCCAGTTTCACCACGCCGGGCAGCACAATGTGGCCCGGCCGCGCTTCCACGTCCAGCGCGCCGGCGCGCAGGCCGGCGGTGATGTCCGCATCGGCGCCTGCCGGCAGCGCCCGTTCGACCGCCACGTCTCCCTGCAGGACGAAGCCGGTGGCTGTGCGCTTGGCGGAGAACAAGTTCATGGGCGGATCGCTGAAGGCGCGCGCCACGCGTATGGAGTTGGGCCGGTGGAAGACTTCGGCCGTGGGGCCGTATTGCAGCAATTCGCCTGCGTCGAGCACCGCGGTGTGGCCGCCCAGTAACAGGGCCTCGCCCGGTTCGGTGGTGGCGTAGACCACCGTGGAACGTCCTTCGGCGAACAATTCGGAAAGTTCGTCGCGCAATTCCTCGCGCAGCTTGTAGTCCAGATTGACCAGGGGCTCGTCCAGCAGGATCAGCGGCGCGTCCTTGGCCAGGGCCCGCGCCAGCGCCACCCGCTGCTGCTGTCCGCCGGACAGTTCCGAGGGATAGCGTTCCAGCAGATGGTCGATATGCAGCCGCGCCGCCATGGCGCGGACCTTTTCGGCAATGTCGCCCGCCCCGCGCAGCTTGAGCGGCGAGGCGATGTTGTCGTAGACCGACATGGACGGGTAATTGATGAACTGCTGGTAGACCATGGCGACGTTGCGCTGCCGCACCGGCACCCCGGTCACGTCGGCGCCATCGGCCAGCACGCGGCCTTCGGTGGGCCGGTCCAGTCCGGCCATGATGCGCATCAGCGAGGTCTTGCCCGCCAGGGTGGCCCCCAGCAATACCGTCATGGCGCCCGCGACGGGGGCCAGGCTCATGGGATACAGGTGCGTCTGCGAGCCGGCGCGCAAACCTATCCTGTCCAAGTTCAGCTGCATCTGGTCTCCTCTACCTACTAATACGTCCCTGTTTTTTTACGGCGGACTTCGGTATTCGGTACAGCGGCTCGGCCTGCATTCAATCGAACAACAGGATGAGCATACTCTTTCAGATAGCTTTCGTTTATTGTGCGTTTTACTCAAGAAGCGAACAAAAAACAATCTTGCGGCGCGTCATTATTTTTCGCTTTTGTTGTTTTACTATACGAACATGACACTGAACCCCAGACAGAGCGCCCTGATCGAAATGGTGCGAGCCCAAGGCTCGGCTTCGATCGAGGAACTCGCCAAACGCTTTGACGTCACGCTGCAGACGGTGCGGCGCGACGTCAACATTCTTTCCGAAGCGGGCCTGCTGTCGCGCTTTCATGGCGGTGTGCGCATCGAGGCGTCCACCATCGAGAACATCGCCTACCGCAAGCGCCAGGGCCTGCACGCCGCCGGCAAGCAGCGCATCGCCGAAGCCGTGGCGCGCGCCGTGCCGGACGGCTGTTCGCTGATCCTGAACATCGGCACCACCACCGAAGCCATCGCGCGCGCCCTGCTGCGCCACCGCGGCCTGCGCGTCATCACCAACAACCTGCACGTTGCCGACATTCTCTCGGACAACCCGGACTGCGAAGTCATCGTGGCCGGCGGCGTGGTGCGTTCGCGCGACCGCGGCATCGTCGGCGAAGCCACCATGGACTTCATCCGCCAGTTCAAGGTCGACATCGGCCTGATCGGCATTTCCGGCATCGAGGCCGACGGCACCCTGCGCGACTACGACTTCCGCGAAGTGCGGGTCGCGCGGACCATCATCGAACAATCGCGCGAAGTCTGGCTGGCCGCCGACAGCAGCAAATTCAAGCGCCAGGCCATGGTGGAACTGGCGCACATCTCGCAAATCGACCGCTTCTTCACCGATGCGCATCCGCAAGAGCCGCTGGCCCAGGTCCTGCTGGACGCCGGCGTGCGCTGCGACGTCGCGGCCGCCCCGAATACCTTGAAGCAAACACCTTGAATCCCATGAACCAACCGCTAGCCTCCGTCGCCCCGCCCGACCGCAACCGCCTTCTGAACACGCTGGACAACACGCACTCCTGGGACGTGATTGTCATCGGCGGCGGCGCCACCGGCCTGGGCACGGCCGTCGACGCCGCTTCGCGCGGCTATCGCACCCTGCTGATCGAAGGCGCGGACTTCGCCAAGGGCACTTCCAGCAAGGCCACCAAGCTGGTGCATGGCGGCGTGCGCTATCTGGCGCAGGGCAATGTCAGCCTGGTGCGCGAAGCGCTGCATGAACGCGGCCTGCTCAACCGCAATGCGCCGCACCTGGTGTGGCCGCTGGGCTTCGTGGTGCCGGCCTACAACCTGTTCGACCAGCCCTTCTACGGCGTCGGCCTGAAGATGTACGACATGCTGGCCGGCAAGCTGAACCTGGCGCCCAGCCGCTGGCTGTCGCGCCGCGACACGCTGGCCAACGCGCCGACCCTGGCCGAGAACGTGCAGGGCAAGAACCTCAAGGGCGGCGTGCTGTATTACGACGGCCAGTTCGACGACGCGCGCCTGGCGATGAGCCTGATGCGCACGCTGTTCGACCTGGGCGGCACGGCGGTGAACTACATGCGCGCCACCGGCCTGACCATGACGGGCGGCAAGGTCGACGGCGTGACGGTGCAGGACGCGATCGGCGGCGCCAGCTTCACGCTGCGCGCGCGCTGCGTGGTCAACGCCACCGGCGTGTGGGTAGACGCGGTGCGCCGCATGGAAGACAAGAATGCGCAGACCATGGTCGCGCCCAGCCAGGGCGTGCACCTGACCTTGCCGCAGGACTTCCTGCCGGGCAAGCGCGCCATCCTGATCCCCAAGACCGACGACGGCCGCGTGCTGTTCGTGGTGCCATGGAACGGCCACACCATCGTCGGCACCACCGATACGCCGCGCGACGACCTGCCGCTGGATCCGCAGGCCGGCGCCCAGGACGTGGATTTCATTCTGAGCACGGCGGCGCGCTACCTCAGCCGCAAGCCCACGCGCGATGACGTCACCAGCGTCTGGGCCGGGCTGCGTCCGCTGGTCAAGGCCACCGGCGAAGCCTCCACCAAGTCGCTGTCGCGCGAGCACACCATCCTGGTGTCCAAGGCCGGGCTGGTGACCGTCACCGGCGGCAAGTGGACCACCTACCGCCGCATGGCGCAGGACGTGGTGGACACGGCCATCCAGCACCAGCTGCTGACGCAGGCTACCTGCCGCACGGAATCGCTGCCGCTGCACGGCGCGGCGGGCCTGGCGCCCTCGCAGGAACATGCCGGTACGCCGGACAGCTACTACGGCAGCGACCTGCCGGCCTTGAAGGCGCTGCCTGGCGCCGAGCGCATGCTGGTCAAGAGCAGCGGCCTGTCGGAAGCGCACGTGCGTTTCGCCGCGCGCTACGAACTGGCGCGCAGCGCCGAGGACGTGCTGGCGCGCCGCAACCGCGCCCTGTTCCTGGACGCCGAGGCTGCGATGCTGGCCGCGCCGGAAGTGGCGCGCATCCTGGCGGAAGAACTGGGACACGATGCCGCCTGGCAGCAGCGCACCTTGCAGGACCTTGAAGTGGTCGCGGCGAATTACCGTCTCAAGTAGCGCGGTGGGCAATGGGTCGCGCGTGCTTGCGAGCGGCTTTCTTGCGCTCGCTCTCACGCGCCGCACCCCTCGCCTACGGGACTCTTAGCCGGCTCTTCTGGATCATCGCCTCGAACGTGCGCAGCAGCGCCGGGTCGCACTTGGAGCCGGCCTCCTGGTTCAGGATGCGCATGATTTCCGCGTGCGTGCGCGCGGGGTGATAGGGCCGCGCGTCGCCCAGGGCGTCGTAGGAATCGGCCAGCGAAATGATGCGCGAATGCAGCGGGATGTCCTCGCCGGACAGGCCGGCCGGATAGCCCGAACCGTCGAAATGCTCGTGGTGGTGGCGCACCGCCAGCGCGATCAACTCGCGCTGCGGAATATCGCTGTGCATGATGATGTCGGCGCCCGCCGCGGCGTGCGCCTTCATGATTTCCCAATCGTCCGGGTCCAGCCGCTTGGGGGAATACAGCACGCGGTCCGGCGTGCCGATCTTGCCGATGTCGTGCAGGCGGGCGGCAACCGCGATCGCCTCCTGCTCCGCTTCGGGCAGGCCGCAGGCCCCGGCCAGCGCCACGCTCAGCGCAACAACTCTTTCGGAATGGCGACCTGTGGCCGGGTCGCGCGCCCGCATGGCGGCGAACAAGGCCGCCACGCAGGAACCAGCAGGATATTCGGGTACGTCTGGGGGCATCGGTCATCGCGCGCAAGCGGGTCGCGCCGCGTTGCGCTGTAGCAAAAGGTCGCGATTCTGACACATTGCGCAGCAATCCTTGCCGATCAGATGCCGCGCCCCAGACCAAAGCAGAGCCGGGCCGTCCGCGGACTTGCCGCGCGATGGCGCCGGCTGCGCCAGGCCTCAGCCCTTCAACCTGTCCAGCAGCGCGCTCGCCACGCCCACGGACGACGCCGGATTCTGGCCCGTGACCAGCAGGCCGTCGCCGACCACATGCGGCTGCCAGTCGGGACCGCTGGTGTACAGCCCGCCCAATTGCTTGAGCTCATCCTCCACCAGGAACGGCACCACGTCGGTCAACTGCACCGCGGCCTCTTCCGCATTGGAGAAACCGGTGACCTGCCTGCCCTGCACCAGCGGCTTGGCGTCGGCCGTCTTGGCGTGACGCAGCACGCCGGGCGCATGGCACACGGCCGCCACCGGCTTGCCCGCCGCCAGCATGGTTTCGATCAGCGCGACCGAATTCGGATCTTCCGCCAGATCCCATAAGGGGCCGTGGCCGCCGGGATAGAACACGGCGTCGTAATCGGCCGCCTGCACCTGCGCAAGCCGCAGCGTGGCGGCCAGTTGGCGCTGCGCGTCCTGGTCCTGGCGAAAGCGCCGCGTATCGTCGGTCTGGGCGTCGGGATCGTCGCTCTTGGGATCCAGCGGCGGTTGTCCGCCCGCGGGCGACGCCAGCGTGACCTTGGCGCCCGCGTCGACGAACGCGTAGTACGGCGCGGCGAATTCCTCCAGCCAGAATCCGGTCTTGCGGCCGGTGTTGCCCAGCGTGTCGTGGGAAGTCAGCACGATCAGGATGTTCATGTGGCGCTCCTTTCATCCGGGCCGACGCGCACGATGCGCTTGCCGGCGTTTTCACCCTTGAGCAGCCCGATCAGGCCGCGCGGCGCGTTTTCCAGCCCATCGACCACGTCCTCGCGGTATTTGATGCGGCCTTGCTTGATCAGGCCTTCCATCGCCTCGCGGAATTCGCCGTAACGGTGAGCGTACTCGTTGAAGATGATGAAGCCCTGCATCTTGAGGCGCTTGGTGAGGATGGTGCGCATCAGCAGGCCGAGGCGGTCCGGCCCCTGCGGCTGGCTGGTGGCGTTGTAGGCCGAGATCAGGCCGCAGACCGGTATCCGCGCGCGCGGATTCAAAAGCGGCAGCACCGCGTCGAAGACCGCGCCGCCCACGTTTTCGAAATACACGTCGATGCCCTGCGGCACGGCGCGCGCCAGGCGGCCCGGCAGATCGTGCGCCTTGTGGTCCAGGCAGTCGTCAAAGCCCAGTTCCTGGACCGCGTAACGGCACTTGTCCGCGCCGCCGGCGATGCCGACCACTTTGCAGCCGTGGATCTTGGCGATCTGGCCGACCACCGCGCCGACCGCCCCGCTGGCCGCGGCCACCACCACGGTCTCGCCCGCCTTGGGCTGGCCGATGTCCAGCAGGCCCATGTAGCCGGTGAAGCCCGGCATGCCCAGCACGCCCAGCGAATAGGACGGGTGCTCGGGATCGGGCCGCAGGCGCAGCAGGCCGGCGCCGTCGGACAGGGCGTAGTCCTGCCAGCCGGATTGCGCCAGCACCCACTCGCCCGGGCGGTAGTCGGGGTGGTTGGAGGCCTCGACCCGCGTGACGGTGCCGCCGACCATGACCGCGCCGACCTGCACCGGTTCGGCATAGGACGGCGCGTCGCTCATGCGGCCGCGCATATAGGGATCGAGCGACAGGTACACGGTGCGCAGCAGCACCTGGCCTGGCCCCGGCTGTGGAACTTCGCCGGTTTCCAGGCGGAAATCGCTGTCGGCCGGCTCGCCCTGCGGGCGCGCGGCGAGCACGATGCGACGGTTGATGGAAGACGATTGCGGCATGACGGTCCAGCCTCCTGCAAGGAAGCCGCCTGGGCCTTGCGGGAACAGCCCGGGTGGCGGGATGGGTACCGGCCCATTACACCATCGATGCCCGCGCAGCCGACCTGTAACCCTGGCCGCTGCTCCTCTTTTAATTAATTAATAATTTAATTAACATAGGCCGCATGCGTTCTACTTCCTCCACCCCACCTCGCCGGCCCGGCCGTCCGCCGCGCCCCGACAACGCCGCCGCGCGCGCCAATCTGCTGGACGTCGCCACCGGCCTGTTCGCGGCCCAGGGCGTCGCGGCCACCACGCTTACGCATATCGCGCAGCGCGCCGGCGTCACCACGGCGATGGTGCACTACTACTTCAAGAGCCGCGACCAACTCATAGACGCGGTGGTGGAGGAGCGGATCCTGCCGGTCATCGGTTTTGTCTGGTCGCCCGTGCCGCAGGCGCAGGATCCCGCGGCGGACCCTCCCGCCGCCGTGCGGGCCTTCATCACCGAGGTTGTCGGCCGCCTGGTGCAAAGCGCCGCCGAACGGCCCTGGCTGCCCGCCTTGTGGCTGCATGAGGTCGTCAATGAAGGCGGCCAATTGCGTGACCGCGTGCTGCGCCATCTGCCTGTTGAACGCCTGCAGACTCTGATTGGCCTGATCGCCGAAAGCCAACGCGTGGGCGCCATCACGCCGGGTGTGGAGCCGCGCCTGGTGTTTCTTTCCATCCTGGGCCTGACCTTGCTGCCGCTTGCCACCTCCAGCCTGTGGCGGCGCGTGCTGCAGGACGACGCCCAGGCGCAATCCATCGACACTCGCGCGATCGCGGCGCACGCAATCGCCATGCTGACGGGCGGCCTGTTCTCGCCGTCCGTTTCGATTTCCGCTCCTCCAGGACGCTGACCATGCGCATCCCTCCCGTCTTGCGCCGCCCCCTGCCCGCCAGCGCGCTGGTCTTGCTTGCCCTGGGCGGCTGCGGCAAGGAAGACCACGCCTTCTTCCAGGGCTACGCCGAAGGCGAATACGTCTACGTGGCGTCCTCCGAGGCCGGCAGGCTGGCCGAGCTGCCGGTGCGGCGCGGCCAGCAAGTGGCGGCCGACGCGCCGCTGTTCGCGCTGGAAGCCACGCGCGAAACCGCGGCGCGCGACCAGGCCAGCGCGCAATTGGCCGCCGCCGTGGCGCAGCAGGAAGACATCGCCACCGGTAAACGCCCGGCGGAAGTCGACGTCAGCCGCGCCCAGCTGGCGCAGGCCGAGGCCGCCAGCCGTCGCTCCGCGGCGCAACTGCGGCGCGATACCGACCAGTTCCGCATCGGCGGCATCGCCCGCGCGCAGTTGGACGACAGCCGCGAGCAGGCGCAGTCGGACGCGGCGCGGGTACGCGAACTACAGGCCCAGCTGGAAGTGGCCCGCCTGCCCGGCCGCGACGAACAGCGCCGCGCCCAGGCCGCCGAGGTCGATGCGGCCAAGGCCGCCCTGGCCCAGGCGGAATGGACGCTGGCGCAGAAGCGCCTGGCCGCGCCGGCCGCGGGACTGGTGTTCGACACGCTCTACCGCGTGGGCGAATGGGTACCGGCGGGCAGTCCGGTGGTCAGCCTGTTGCCGCCGGGCAATATCAAGGTGCGCTTCTTCGTGCCGGAGGAAGCTCTCGGCGCGCTCAAGATGGGCCAGCAGGCCACCGTGCGCTGCGACGCCTGCGGCGATCCCATACCCGTGCGCATCGACTACATCTCGACCCAGGCCGAGTACACGCCGCCCGTGATCTACAGCCGCGAAAGCCGCAGCAAGCTGGTGTACATGGTGCAGGCCCGGCCCGCGCCCGAGGCCGCCGCGCGGCTGCACCCAGGTCAGCCGGTGGAGGTGACGCAGCAATGAACGCGCCGGCCGCCACGCAAGCGTCCAACGGGCAATACGTCATCGACGTGCACGGGCTGAACAAGCGCTTCGGCGACAAGCACGTCGTCAACGACGTGTCGCTGCAGGTGCGCGAGGGCGAGATCTTCGGCTTCCTGGGTCCCAACGGCAGCGGCAAGACCACCTGCATCCGCCTGATGTGCGGCCTGTTGACGCCGGACTCAGGCAGCGGCACTTGCCTGGGCTACGACATCCTGCGCGACAGCGAGCAGATCAAGCGGCAAGTCGGCTACATGACGCAGAAGTTCTCCTATTGGGACGATCTGACCATACGCGAGAACCTGGATTTCGTGGCGCGCATGTATGGCATGCCGGACCGCAAAGCCACCGTGGACCGCGCGCTGGAAGACCTGGGCCTGCAAAGCCGCGCCAAACAGCTGACCGGATCCTTGTCCGGCGGCTGGAAGCAGCGCCTGGCGCTGGCGGCCTGCCTGCTGCATCAGCCGAAACTGCTGCTGCTGGACGAACCCACCGCCGGCGTGGACCCGACCGCCCGCCGCGACTTCTGGGAGCAGTTGCATGAGCTGGCGGCGCGCGGCATATCGGTGCTGGTCAGCACGCACTACATGGACGAGGCCGAGCGCTGCCACAAGCTGGCCTACATCTCCTACGGCAAGCTGCTGACGCAAGGCACGGCCGAGGACGTCATCGCCGAACAGGGCCTGACCACCTGGGCCATCCACGGCCACAACCTGGTGCCGCTGGCGCAGCGGCTGCGCGGCGCGCCAGGCGTGGACCAGACCGTGGCCTTCGGCTCCGCCCTGCACATCAGCGGCCGCGACGCGGCGCTGCTGGAACGCACGCTACGGGATGCCATCGCCGGCCAGGACCTGAGCCTGGAACGCATCGACACCAGCCTGGAAGACGTCTTCATCTACCTGATGAAGCGTTCCACCGACAATTTCGCGAGCCCGCCATGATGCGCCATCTGCAAGGCTTTTCCTGGTCGCGCTGGTGGAGCATGGTGCTCAAGGAGTTCCTGCAGCTGCGCCGCGACCGCATCACCTTCGGCATGATAGTGGGCCTGCCCATCATGCAACTGGCGCTGTTCGGCTACGCCATCAACACCAATCCCAAGCAGATGCCGACGGCGGTCATCACCACCGACCACAGCCCCTTCACGCGCAGTTTCGTCGCGGCGATGAAATCGTCGGACTACTTCCACATCATCGAGGAACTGGACACCGAAGAGGCCGGACGCACGGCGCTGGCCCAGGGCCGCGTGCTGTTCGTGTTGACCATCCCGCCGGACTTCAGCCGCAAGCTGCTGCGCGGCGAGCGTCCCGCGCTGCTGATCGAGGCCGACGCCACCGACCCCATGGCGACCGGCTTGGCTCTGGGCGCGGCCACGCAGCTGTCGCAGGCGGTGGCGACCAAGGACCTGACCGGCCCGCTGGCCAGCCTGGCGGGCGGCCAGCCGCCCTTCGACGTATTGGTGCACCAGCTCTACAACGAAGAGCAGATCTCGCAGTACAACACCGTGCCCGGCCTGATGGGCGTGATCCTGACCATGACGCTGGTGATGATGACCGGCCTGGCCATGACGCGCGAGCGCGAACGCGGCACCATGGAAAACCTGCTGGCCATGCCGGTGCGGCCGCTCGAAGTGATGACGGGCAAGATCGTGCCTTACATCGCGATCGGCCTGATCCAGTCCAGCATCATCCTGCTGGCCGCGCACTTCGTGTTCCACGTGCCGTTCCTGGGGTCGCTGCTGGCCGTGTACCTGTCGGCGCTGGTGTTCGTCGCCGCCAACCTGACGGTGGGCATCACGCTGTCGTCGCTGGCGCAGAACCAGTTGCAGGCCATGCAGCTGACCATGTTTTATTTCCTGCCCAATATGCTGCTGTCCGGCTTCATGTTCCCGTTCCAGGGCATGCCGCTGTGGGCGCAATACCTGGGCAACCTGTTGCCGCTGACCCATTTCAACCGGCTGATCCGCGGCATCCTGCTCAAGGGCAACGGCTGGTGGGACCTGTGGCCCAGCATCTGGCCGCTGCTGCTGTTTACCTTGGTCGTGATGACCGCCGCCGGGAAGTTCTACCGCCGCACCCTGGATTGAACCGCCATGTCCCGCCTCAAGCCCCTGCCCCTTCCGTCCGCCGCCGCGCACAGGCTGGCCGCGCCGGTCCTGTGCGCGCTGCTCGCGGGCTGCGCGGTCGGACCGGACTTCGAGCGGCCTGCGCCGCCGCAGGTCGACGCCTACGCCGCGCCACGCGCGGCCGCCCCGTCCTTGGACGCGCAGCGCCTGCAGGCCGGCGCCGACATCCCCGCGCAATGGTGGCGGCTGTTCCGTTCCGAGGCGCTGGACCAACTGGTGAGGCAGGCGCTGCAAGCCAGCCCTACGCTGGAGCAAGCGCGCGCACGCTTGCGTCAGGCGGGTGAGGACCTGAACGCGGAAACCGGCGGCCGCATGCTGCCCCAGGTCGACGGCAACCTGTCGGTGACGCGGCAAAAGGTGGATCCGTCGGCCTTCGGCGTGCCGGTGGCCGAGCAGCCCGCGCCTTTCACGCTCTACAACGCGTCCATCGACGTGTCCTACACGCTGGACGTGTTCGGCGGCAACCGCCGCGCGCTGGAAGGGCTGGGCGCGCAGGTCGACTACCAGGCGCATGAGCTGCAGGCCGCGCGCATGTCGCTGGCCGCCAATGTGGTCACCGCCGCCATCCGCCAGGCCGACCTGGACGAACGCCTGGCCGACACCCGCGAACTGCTGGCGGCCCAAGTGCGGCAGCAGGACATCATGCGCCAGCGCCAGCAGGCGGGCGGCGTTTCCGAGGCCGACCTCCGCAACCAGGAGCTGCTGGTCGCGCAGACGCGGGCGACGCTGCCGCCGCTGGAGTACCAGCTGGCGCAGGCCACGCACCAACTGGCGGCCTACCTGGGCCTGGCGCCGGCCGATCTGCGCTCGGCGCCGCTGCGGCTCGCGGACCTGACGCTGCCTGCCGACGTGCCCACCGGCGTGCCCTCGGCCTTGACGCGCCAGCGCCCCGACATCCTTGCCGCCGAAGCGCTCTGGCACCAGGCCTCGGCCAACGTCGGCGTGGCCGTCGCCAACCAGTATCCGCAGTTCACCCTGACCGCCAGCTTCGGTTCGCAACGCACCCGCGTGGGCGACCTGTCCAATGGCCTGAACGTCTGGAGCCTGGGCCTGGGGCTGGTCCAGCCGCTGTTCCACGGCGGCGAACTGCGCGCGCGCACACGCTCGGCCGAGGCCGCCTACGATGCGGCTGCCGCCGGATACCGGCAAACAGTGTTGGAGGGCTTTCGCCAGGTGGCCGATGCCTTGCGCGCGGTCCAGACGGACGGCGATGCCTACCAGGCCAGCGACGAGGCGTGGCGCCGCGCCGACCAGGCCGAGCGTATCGCGCAAGGCCGCTACCAGGCCGGCGGCATCAGCCACCTGAGCCTGCTGGACAGCCAACGCCAGCTGTTGCAGACACGCATCGCGCGCACCGCCGCGGACGCGGCGCGCCATGCCGACACCGCCGCCCTGTTGCAGGCGCTGGGCGGCGGCTGGTGGAACGAAGCGCCCGGCGACGCACCATAACGGTGCCGTCTATGCGCAATGCGTAACCATGTCCGAGAATTCGGGTAAGAAACTGGCGTTGTGCGAGGTTTAGGAAATCGCTGTATCCGATGCATCATGCATGCGCTCATGCTGCACAGACACAACGATTCATGAATGACCTACTAGACCTGATCGTCTTCTCTCCCGCCCCCGGAGTACGCGCGCAGCGCAGCGCGGCGCTGGCGGAAATGGGCTTCTCGCCCCGGCCGTGCGAAGACTCCAACAGCCTGTTCCGGCTGTTCCAGGCCCACCGCACTCCACTGCTGGTGATGGAAGCCGGACTCTCCGAGCTCTGCATGGCGGTGGCCGGCCTGCGCGCCATGGACACCACCGCCGGCATCGTCGCCGTGTCCACCTTCGATTCCCCTGAAAACCGCATCCTCGGCCTGCATTGCGGCGCCGACGTCTGCCTGCCGCCCGATGTATGCGCCGCGGAAATCGCAGCCGCACTGCAAGCGCTGGTACGTCGGATACCCGCCGCCAGGCGGGCCGCGGACGCCGAGCCGCGCCCGGCGCAAGCCGCGCCAAGCGAAGCCGCCGGCAAATGGCAGTTCCATGACGCGGCCTGGACCCTGGTCAGTCCGCAAGGCACGCGGCTGGCATTGACGCTGGCCGAGCGGGAGTTCCTGCTCAAGCTGACGGCTTCCGCCGACAAGCGCCTGCCGCGCGCCGACGCGGCCAGCACCGACACGCACGGCGGCCACGAATCGATGCGCCGCACCGACGTGCTGGTCAGCCGCCTGCGGCGCAAGGCGCAAGACCTGAACCTGGAACTGCCGATCCGCACGGTCTGGGGCTGGGGCTACGCCTTCACCGGAGAAATCTGAGACCGCTGGCCCGGCCCCGCGGGCGCGCCCGCCGCCGCGGCCCGCGGCGGGCGTATCATGCGGCGTACGAGGCCGATTCCCGGCCTGCGCCCGCCACGCTCCCTCCTTCGCGCCCGACATGGAAGTCTTCGAACGCCTGCAAGCCCTGCTTGCCCTGAACCAGGCCCGCTACCGCCTGATTGAACACCCCGCGGCCGGCCGCTCCGTCGAGGTCGCGGCGATCCGCGGCACCGAGGTCAGCCAGGGCGCCAAGGCGCTGGTGTGCCGCGTGAAGATATCGTCCAATCAACGCAAGAACGTGCTGGCGGTGTTCCCTGCCGACAAGCAGGCCGACCTGGACGCCATCGCCCGCGCGGCGGGCGGCAAGAAGGCCTCGCTGGCGTCGCAGGACTTGGCGCGCGAACTCACCGGCTGCGAAATCGGCGCTATCCCGCCTTTCAGCTTCAACCCCGAACTGCACCTGCTGGTGGATCCCAGCCTGCGCCTGCGCCATGGTGAAATCGTGTTCAACGCGGGGCGCCTGGACGCCTCCATCCTCCTGAACACGGAAGACTATTTCCGGCTGGCCGCGCCCGCAGAGGCGCCGCTGATCAAGGCCTGATCCCCAGGCCGCGCCACGAGGCCGCCATGTTCCGCTCCTCGCTGAAACATGCCGCAAGCGGCTCCAATATGCGTTGGCTGATGAGCCTGGCGCACATGGAGCCTTCGCCCGTCAGCCGCTGGGTGGCGCTGCGCGCCGCCCTCGCCATCGGCCTGCCGTCGGCGGTCGGACTGGCGCTGGACCAGAGCGCGGCCGCGGCCCTGGTCGCGCTGGGCGCGCTGCCCGCCATCACCGGCGACAACGGCGGCCCCTACCGCAACCGCGCGCTGTCCATCGGTGCCACCGTGTTCGGCGGCGCGCTGGGGTATTTCCTGGGCACGATGATTGCCGGACATGGCCTGTGGACCTCCGCCGCCATGACCCTGCTGGTGCTGGCGGCCAGCCTGGTCGGCACCTTCAACAACATTGCCGCCGTCGCTACGCTGCAATTCGCCGTCTACGTCATCGTCGGCGCCAGCCTGACTTCCACCCTGCCGCCCTGGCTGCCTTCGGTCCTGGTGGGCGCCGGCGGCCTGTTCGGCCTGGCGCTGACCCTGACGGGCTGGGTGGTCAACCCGATAGCGCCCGAGCGCGCCGCGGTCGCCATGGCCTACCGCAAGCTGGCGGCCATGTTCGCCGCCATCGGCACCTCGCGCACCATGAGCGCGCGGCGCGACATGGAAGCGGCCATGACCACCGCCTACGACACCGTGCTGGCCGCCCGCCGCGGCGCGGCCGGCCCCTCGCCCCGGCTGGCGCGGCTGGCCGCGCAGTTGCAGGCCTGCACGCCGCTGACCAACGCCGCGCTGGCGTTGGCCCGCGCCGGGCGGGTGCTGCCGCACGATTGCGCCCGTGTCATGAACCGGCTGGCCGACCGCGTGGAAAACGACGCGACGCCGGACCCGCGCGACGACATCGCTACCTTGCGCCAGGCGGGCATGGATCCATTGGCCGACGCGCTGGCCCAGGTGCAGCCGCTGCTGGACGGCGCCGCGCTGACCGAGGCCGACGCCTTCGCCGGCCTGCCGCCGGCGCGGCCGCGCACGCCCTGGCGCGTGCTGGCGCGCACCTACCGGCCGGGGCCCACCACGCTGCGTTATCTGGTTCGGCTGGGCCTGTGCCTGATCGCCGCCGAGGTGGTGGCGATGGCGGCCTCGCTGCCGCGCTCCTACTGGGTGCCGCTGATCGTGGTGGTGGTGTTCAAGCCCAACTTCGGCTCGGTGTTCGCGCGGGCGCTGCAAAGCTGCGCCGGCAGCGTGGTCGGCGTGGCGATCAGCGCGACCGTGCTGGCGCTGGACCGCAACGGCATCGTCAGCCTGCTCACGGTGGCGGCGCTGGCGTCCCTGCTGCCCTGGTCGGTGCGGCGCAACTACGGCTTGTTCTCGGCCATCATGCTGCCCATCCTGATGCTGCTGATCGGCGCCCTGCAACCGGGCAGTTGGCCCATCGCGCTGGCACGCCTGATCGACGTGGCAGTGGCCGCGGGCATCGTGCTGCTGGTGGGCTACCTGCCCTGGATACGCATCGAACGCGGCAACCTGGACAACGCGGTCGCCGCCGCCATGGACACGCTGGCCGCCTATCTGAACACCGTGTTCCAGGCCGACCTCACGGGCCGCCACGACCTGCGCGCCAGCGCCTATGCGCGGCTTTCCGACCTGCGCATCGCCTTGCAGCGCGGGCTGTCCGAGCCCCGCCTGGTCAGCCGCCGCGCGCTGGCGTGGTGGCCAGTGGAGGTGGCGCTGGAACGGGTCGCCAACGCCATTTCCGACACGGCATGGTCGCTGCCCGCCGATCAGGCCGCGCCCAGCGCCGCCGAACTGGCGCAGTTGGCCGCGAGCCTGCATCAAATGAGCGCCGCGGTCGTCCAGGGCGTAGCCATGCCGTCCGCCGCCATCGCCTCGTCCGCGCCCGCGCTGCGCGACGTGGCGGCCCAGATCGAAGCCTTGCGCGCCGCGCTGGCCGGCCCGGATTTCGCCGCCGCGCCAGGCAAAGCCCTTCCCCACAAACCCGCCAACCAGGTCTGAACCATGTGTCTTGCCGTACTGGCCCTGCATGCCCTGCCGGGCATCCCCGTCCTGATCGCCGCCAACCGCGACGAGTTCCATCAACGCCCCACCTTGCCGGCCGCGCAATGGCCGGACGCGCCCGAGGTCTACGCGGGCCGCGACGGCCTGGCCGGCGGCAGCTGGATGGGAGTCACGACCGGCGGCCGCCATGCCCTGGTGACCAACTTCCGCGAACCCGGCAAGCTCATCCAGAACGCACCTTCGCGCGGCGCGCTGGTGGAAGACTATCTGCGCGGCGCGGCGTCCCCGGCCGACTACCTGGCGCAGGTCCATGCCGCCGGCCAGGCCTACAACGGCTTCAACCTGATCGTGGGCGACGTGCATGAAGCCTGGTATCTCAGCAACCGCGACGGCGGCCCGCGCCGCCTGGCTCCCGGCGTCTATGCCTTGTCCAACCATTTGCTGGACACGCCCTGGCCCAAGCTGGCGCGCACCAAGGCGGCTTTCGAAGCCGTGCTGCGCAGCGGGCCGCAACCAGACCTGCCCGCGTTGATGGCCGCGCTGGCTGACCGCCAGCCAGCCGGAGACGCCGAGCTGCCTGCCACCGGCCTGCCGCTGGATCGGGAAAGGCTATTGAGCAGCCCCTTCATCGTCAGTCCGAACTATGGCACCCGCAGTTCCAGCGTGCTGGCGCTGCGCGACGATGGCGCCGGACAGCTGGATGAAAGGCGCTTTGGCCCGGACGGCACCGTCAGCGGCGAAAGCAGACTGACATTTTCCTGGCGCGCGACTAGCGGTACGCTTGCATAGGCTGCGGAAACAATCGGTTGATATCGGAGGCCCGCGGGAGCGAACTCCGCGCCGGCATGCGGGTCGAACTGTTCATGCGCGCCGGGCAGGCGTGCAGATCGTCCTATTCAGGAGAGTCTCATGAACAAGCGTATAGAACGCTGCACCATGGCCGCCGCGATGGCGCTGGGCAGCATGGCCTTTGCCGGCATCCTGTCCACCGCGCAGGCGGGCCTGCCGCCGGTACAGCAGCAAGGTTCGGTGCAGTACGTCAGCGGCGGCATTGGGCTGGACGAATCCGAAGCCATGAAGGCTGCCGCCAAAGACTATCCACTGGCGCTGACGTTCGCCGCGCAACGCGACGGCAAGGCAGACTACGTCGCCAATGTCGCCGTCACCATCACTGACGCGCATGGCAAGTCCGTCTTGCAAGTTACCGCCGAAGGTCCGTACATGCTGGTGAAGCTGCCGGCCGGCAACTACAAGATCTCGGCCACCTACAACGGCCAGGCGCAGCAACGCGAAGTGTCCGTGCAGAACGCGGGCACCGCGCGCGCCGTGTTCGAATGGAAGTAGCGGGCGTCATGGCACGCGCTTGAACGCGCGCGCCACGGCTTCGATTTCGTTGGTCCAGATTCCGCCCGCGTAACCCGCCGGCACGCGGCGGATGTCCTCGGGCGTGTCGATGCCCGTGGAAAACCCCTCGCCGCCGTAAGGGCCGATCAGGAACGCGCTGCTGCCTGCGGCATCCATGCGTTCCAGGAAGCGGCCGGGCCAACCCCACAGCCAGGGCGCCACGTTCACCGGCACCATCAACACCATGCCGCGGCAGACCTGCGGCACATGGCCGCTCCAGCCTGCGGCCACGTAGCGCAACAGGCAGGACTTCAAGTCCGAACGCGTCAGCGTCCGCAGGTCCGGCGCCAGCTGGCGCAGCCGGCCTACCGGCTCCTCGCCCCCGTACACCATGAAGTCGGCCCGCCTTGCGGATGGCATGCCATTGAGCACGGCCGCCAGCGCCGCGCCCTCGGCCGGGTCGCGGCTCTTGACGTTGATCAGGAAACGCTGGCGCGGAAACGCCTCCAGCACTTCGGACAGCGTGGGCATCAGACCCACGCCGCGCCCGCGGAACGGAAAGGTCTTGCCGCCGTCGGCGGTATAGCCGTAGCCGATGTCCAGCGCCTTGAGCTCGGCCATCGTGTGCGCGCGCGTCTCGCCGCGGCCCTCGGTGCGGCAGTCGACCGTCCAGTCGTGGAACACGGCGAATTGGCCGTCGGTAGTGGGATGGACGTCGATCTCCACGATGTCGGCGCCGGCGTCGAAGCTGGCGCGCATGGACGCGATGGTGTTTTCCAGATAGCCGTGCGTGGGCGCGACGATGCGGGTGGCGGTGCAGGTGTCCTGCACCATGCCCGCCGTGTCGTAGCGCTGCGCAATGCCGCGATGCGCCAGCAGCGTCGCCCTCGCGCCGGGATCGGGAACGGTCCGGTCGGCATTGTTGAGATAGACGAAGCCCAGCAACGCGATGGCTGCCAGCGCCGCAACGCGCCGCTTGCGCATGCCTGCTGCCCCTTAGACGCCGGAGAACAGGATCGCGATGATGAAGCCCACGCTGATCGTCCAGACCAGCGAGCGCAGCGCGCCCCAGCCTGCCAGGTACATGGCCAGATAGCCCAACCGCACGCCCAGCCAGCAGGCCATCAAGGTGGCGACATGCGCGGGCGGCGCCTGGGTATACAGCGCGAACAGCACGGCCGCATAGAAGAACGGCAGCGATTCGAAGGTATTGGTCTGCGCCGCGTTGGCGCGTGCCCGCCAGCCTTCCTGGCGCGCCAGCCAGGCACGCGGATCATTGTTGTCGAACTTCTGTCCGCCCGCCTTGGCGACTATCGCCGATACGAAAGGCAGCAGCGCCGCCGCCAACATCAACCACGCGATCATTTTCATAGTCTGGCTCCCTGGTATCCGGCAGGCGCCAGGATACCTTTGTTCGGGTCACGGCGTCAGGGGATGAGGCGCAGGGTCGAGGCCGTGCGCCTCGCGCCGGGCCGCGTTTACACTCAGCGCTTTCGAGGTTCCTCCACACCCATGCCCCTGCTTAGTCCCTGGTCCGCCCTGTTTCTTGCTGCGGCCATGCTGTGGCCGCCCGCCACGCGGCGCTGGGCGCTGGCGCCGTTGGCCGCCGCCTACGCCTGGGCCTGGGCCGAGGGCGCGATAGAGCCCGTGGCGCTGGCCGGGCCCGCACTGCTGATCCTGGCCGCGGCGCTGGTCCGCCCGGCATCGAACGCAACGGCGCGCACCGCCGGCCACGCGCTCTTCATTGCGCTGGCGGCGCTGCTGTTCCTGCATCTGCTGCCGGGCTTTCACAACCCGCTAGTCATCGCGCCGGCGCCGCTGACTCCGGACGCCGTGCCTTTCGGCATGTACCTGAACCTGGACAAGCCGCTGGTGGCGTTCTGGGTGGTGCTGGCCATGGCGCCGCCGATGGCGGGAACGGATTTCCGCGCAACGCTATCGGCGGCGTTCCTGGCCTGCGCGGCCGCGGTGGCCGTCTGCCTGGGTTGCGCCCTGGCGCTGGGCGTGGTGGGCTGGACGCCCAAATGGCCGCCATCGGGCTGGATCTGGCTGATCAACAACGCCCTGCTGGTAACGCTGGCGGAAGAGGCGCTGTTCCGCGGCTACCTGCAGCAGCGGCTGACGGACTTGTGGAGCGGCCGCGCCTGGGGGCCGTGGGCGGCATTGATCATCGCGGCCGTGCTGTTCGGCCTGGCGCATTACGCTGGCGGTTGGCAGTGGATGCTGCTGGCCAGCCTGGCGGGCGCGGCCTACGGCCTGGCCTACCGCTACGGCGGCCTGGCCGCGGCGGTGCTGGCGCATCTGGGTCTGAACGCGGCGCACTTCGGCTTGTTCACCTATCCGATGCGCGCCGCGCTCTGAAGGCTGGGCCTTTCATCTACGCCAGTGCCGGATAGTCGGTATAGCCGCCCGGGCCCGGCGCATAGAACGTGGCCGGGTTGGGCCGGTTCAGCGCCGCCTTGAGTTCGAAACGGCGCGCCAGGTCCGGGTTGGCGATGTACTGCACGCCGAAGGCCACGGCATCGGCCCGGCCCGCGGCAATGGCAGCCTCGGCGGACTCGCGGCCGAACCCTTCGTTGGCGATGTAGGTCCCGCCGAATTCGGCCTTGAGCATCCGGCCCAGGCTATCGGCGGCTTCGTATTCGCGCACGCACAGGAAGGCGATGCCGCGCTTGCCCAGTTCGCGCGCCACATAACCGAACGTGGCGGCGGGGTTGGAATCGCCCATGGTGTGGATTTCCCCGCGCGGCGACAGATGCACGCCCACGCGGCCCGCGCCCCATACCGATATACAGGCATCCACCGCTTCCAGCAGCAGCCGCGCGCGGTTTTCCAACGAGCCGCCATAGGCGTCAGTGCGGTGGTTGGTGCTGTCCTGCAGGAACTGGTCCAGCAGATAGCCGTTGGCGGCATGCACTTCCACGCCGTCGAAACCGGCCTCCATGGCCATCTTCGCGCCATGGCGGTAAGCCTCGACCACGCCCGGAATCTCGGCCGTTTCCAGCGCGCGCGGCGTGACGTAGGCGCGCTGCGGGCGCACGTGGCTGACGTGGCCCTTGGCAGCGATGGCGCTGGGCGCCACGGGCAGTTCGCCGTCCAGGAACATGGGATCGGAAATGCGGCCCACGTGCCAGAGCTGCGCCACGATCAGGCCGCCGGCCTGGTGCACGGAGGACGTGACCTTGCGCCAACCCTGAACCTGCTCGGGAGTCCACAGGCCAGGCGTGTCGGCATAGCCCACGCCTTGCGGCGTGACGGCCGTGGCTTCGGTCAGGATCATGCCGGCGCCGGCGCGCTGGGTGTAGTACTCGACCATCAGCTCATTGGGCACGCGGCCCGGGCTGGAATGCATGCGCGTCATGGGCGCCATGACGATGCGGTTGCGCAGCGTCAGATCGCCTGCGCGCAGGGGTTCGAAAAGTTGGCTCATGCGTAAATCCTTGGCCCCTGCTCTGGGGCCGCTGGCGACGTAGCGGGGGCTACATATCCTGGTTCAAGCGCCGCAGGAACGCGGCGATTACGGCTTCGTTGCGACGGTAGAAGATCCACTGCCCCACCTTGGTGGCCGATATCAGGCCCGCGCGCTGCAAAACGGCCAGGTGCGAGGACACGGTGGACTGTGACAGTCCGCAGCGTTCATCGATGTGGCCCGCGCATACGCCATGCTCCAGCGTATGGCCCGGGCGCTCTTCGAAGTACGCATGCGGCGTCTTCAACCACGTCAGGATGTCGCGCCGTACCGGATTGGCCAGCGCCTTGAGGATGGCGTCGGCGTCGACGGCAGGTAGCGCGGCGGCGGAGTCTGGGCTGGGAGTGGGGGCAGTCATATTCAAATATCGCAATTTACCGAATCTTATATCGGAACTATTCGATATATAGTCATGCCCCTGCGGTGGTCAGGGCTATCCGCCCCGGCGGCGCCCTTCCCCGTGCCGTACCGCTCAGACCGGGCACCGGTCCAACACGGACCATCCCGCGCGCGCCTCGATGGCCTCGCCCGCGGCCAGGCACAGGTCTTCCCGGAAACGCCCCGCCACCAGCTGGACGCCCATCGGCACGCCGTCCGCCAGGCCGACGGGGACCGACAAGCCCGGCAAGCCGAGTATCGCGGTCGAGACCAGCGGGCTCTGGGCGCGCAGCATGTCGCCCATGGCCGCGTCGCCTTGCTGGTCCTGGTCGATCGGGAACGGGCGTTCGAACGACACCGGCATGAGCAGAACCGGATAGCGGTCGAAGAACGCGCCCCACTCCCGCAGGAGCGTGGTGCGCACGGCCAGCGCCAGCACCAAGCCGTCCTTGTCCAGGGACGAGGTGTGGGCCAGCATGCTGCGGTACGCGCGCTGGATCGCCGCGTCGCCGGCGCGCTCGATTTCGCGGCCCATGGAGCCGGACGCCTCGTTCATCAGCACATTGCGCCAGAGCTCGGCAGCCTCCTCGAACCTGGGCGGCGCCGCCGTTTCGACGATGTAGCCGGCGTCTTCCAGGCTTTTGGCGGCACGCAGCAAGGCGTCCACTACGGCGGGATCGGGCTGCAAGGCCGAGGTGCCGCAGAATAGCGCCACCCGCCGGCTATCGCCGGGCCGCCGCAGATCCAGCGGCGCCGGCACCCACCACGGATCGCGGGTATCGCCGGCGGACATGGCTTCCAGGCCCAGCCGCAGGTCGGCGATGCTGCGGCCCAATGGCCCCTGGGTCGCAGCCAGTTGGGAGGCGACCGGACGCTCCGACTTCTGGGTGGCGTTGTAGGCCGGCACCCGGCCTTGCGATGGCCGCAGCCCCGCCACGCCGCAGGCATAGGCCGGGTAGCGGATCGATCCGCCCTGGTCGCTGCCGTGCGCCAGCGGGCCCATGCCCAGGGCGGCGGCGACGGCCGCGCCGCCGCTGGATCCGCCCGGCGTGCGCGCGGCATCGAATGGGTTGAGGGTCCGGCCATGCAGGTCGTTGTCCGAGAACCAGCGCCAGGAAAATGCCGGGACGTTGCTGCGGCCGATCACGACCGCGCCCGCCTTGAGCCAGTTGTCGACCGCCGGATTGTTCTCGCGGGCAATAAGGTCACGGTACGCGACGACGCCATTGGTCGTGGCCGATCCCGCCAGATCGGCATTGGCCTTGATCGTCACTGGCACGCCGTGCAGGAGGCCTAACTGCGCCCCCTCGCGCACCGCGGCGTCGGCGGCGTCGGCCGCCTTCAGGGCCTGCTCGGCGCAGATCTCGGTCAGCGGATTGAAGACCGGGTTGAGTTGCTCCGCCCGTTGCAGGCAGCTCTGCACGGCTTCGCGGCTGGAAACTTCCCGCTTGCGGATGGCAAGGGCCAGGTCGACGGCGCTCCAGCGCCAGAGTTCGTTCGTCATGATGGCTCCGGATGATTGTGAACGCGGTCAGTCGGCCGACGCGCCGGAGCGCTTCACCATTTCGCCCCAGCGCGGAATCTCGGTGGCGATGAGGCTGGCGAATTGTTCAGGCGTGGAAGGCGTCGCGTCGACGGACAGCGTTTCATTGAGCTTGAGGACCGCGGGATCCCGCAGCGCCTTGGCGATGGCGGCGTTGAGCTTGTCGATGATGGGCTTGGGAGTGCCGGCGGGTGCGACGATGCCGCCCCAGGACACCACTTCGAATCCCTTCAAGCCGGATTCGTCGACGGTAGGCACGCCCGGCAGGACCGGCACGCGCGCAAGGCTGGTCGCGCCCAGCACCTTGACTTGGCCGGAGCGGATGAAGGGCAGCACGCCCGCAACGTTGTCGATCATCACGTCGAGCTGGCCGCCCACGATGTCGCCCACCGCCTGCTGGCCGCTCTTGTAAGGGACGTGCAGCATGGTCGTGCCGGTTTCGCTCTTGAGCATTTCTCCGGCCAGGTGGGCGCTGGAACCCACGCCCAACGAACCGACGCTGACCTTGCCCGGATGTTGCCTGGCATAGCTGATCAGGTCCTGCACATTGCTTGCCGGGAAGTCGTTGCGGGCGATCAGCACCAGGGCATTGCTGATGGCAAGGCTGATGGGCGCAAGGCTGCGTTGCGGGTCATAAGGCAGCTTCGAATACATGCTCTTGTTGATCGCCAGCGTCACCAGATTGCCGAAGCCTATCGTGTAGCCGTCCGGCGCCGCCGCGGCCAGGGCCTGGGTGCCGACGATGCCGCCCGCCCCGCCGCGGTTGTCGACGATCACCGGCTGGCCCAGTTCGCGCCCCAGGGCATCGGCTATCGGCCGCAGCACCACGTCGGGCCCGGATCCCGCCACATACGGCACGATCAGCTTGACCGGCCGCTCGGGCCAATCCGCCTGGGCCGTGCCGGCGCCGGCCGCTCCCAGCAAGGCAAAGCACAAAGAAATGGCCTGACGGACACGAGGGGAAAAGATCTGCATGGCTTGCTCCTGAACTGAAGTACGGGACTGCACCGAGTCTTGTCGTCGTGAAGCTTAGAGACCGCCCGCGCTGCGCATAAGGCTATTTCTTTGTTAAGGTGACAACTTCAAGTTGTCGCTATCGAGGGCGCATGAA
The DNA here is from genome assembly GCF_059760445.1 of Achromobacter sp. D7-1. Taxonomy (NCBI): domain Bacteria; kingdom Pseudomonadati; phylum Pseudomonadota; class Betaproteobacteria; order Burkholderiales; family Alcaligenaceae; genus Achromobacter; species Achromobacter sp. D7-1. The sequence goes on from NZ_JCBAMT010000031.1 coordinate 44,565, forward strand.
AGACCACCATCTCCGGGCTTGGCTGAAGGTCGCCGAACTGCGCAGCATCCGGGCCGCCGCCCGCAGCCTGCACCTGAGCCAGGCCGCGGTGACCAAGGCCATCAAGGAACTGGAAACCGAACTCGAAGCGCCGCTGCTCACGCGCAGCCCCCAGGGCATCGAGGTCACCGAATGCGGCGCGCACCTGACGGTGCGGGCGCAACTCGCCCAGGCCCAACTCTCATTGGCGCGCCAGGACATCCGCCAACTGCTCAGCGGCGCCCAGGCGCGGGTGGCCGTGGGCGTGACGCCCATGGTGATGCTGAGCGTGCTGCCCGAGGTGCTGAGCGATTTCAGGCAAAGCATGCCCGCGGCCAAACTCAAGGTTTCGGAAGGCTTGCTGGCGGCGGTCCTGCCCGCGCTGCGCAACGGCACGCTGGATTTCGCGTTGGCGTCCAGCATGGCGGACAACCATGGCGGGCAGGAATTCGACTTCGAGGAACTGCGGCCGCTCGAATTCATGGTCGCCTGCCGCCGCGGGCATCCGCTGGCGGGCGCCACGCGATGGCACGACATCGCGGGCTGCGAATGGCTGCTCAACACCTCGGGCGGCAGCCACACCGACGCCTTTCTGCAAGGCTTGCGCGCAAACGGTCTGAAGCCACCCGAACGCGTCATCGACTGCGATACGTTCGGGGTGATGTGGAACCTGATGGTCCGCAGCGACGCGTTGATCGTCTGCCCGGCGGGCATGCTCGATATCCCGCCCTACGGCGCTGAAGCCAGCCAAATCCTGACGGAGGCGCCCATGCCGGTCGCCAGCATAGGCATCATGACGCTGCGGGGGACGCCACTGTCGCTGGCGGCGTCCACCATGGCGGACCTGTTCCGGCGCCGCATCCAGCGACTGACCCAGGCAGGTGCCGTAGCTAACCGCCAGGCTGGCGGCGCGGCTTGAGACTGTCGGCCCAATCGCGCGCCAGGTCACGGCGGGCGCGCCGGTTGACCAAAGCGGTGATAGCCATGGCGATGACCGCGCCCCCGGCCGCCAGCGCCATGTCCTTCTGCGCGTCCCAGATGTCGCCCTGCGTGCCCAGATAGGCCGCTCCCAGCTCGCTGCCCACGGTGGCGGCGGCGCCCCATTCCAGCAATTCGTAGAGCGCCGAGGTCGACAGCGTAACGTCCATGGGCAGGAAGTAGGCCCAGAAGCCCCGCACCTCGACCACGCGCAGGAAGATCTCGCGGATGGGATAGGCCAGCAGCAGGCCGTAGGAAAAATGCACCACGCGGTCGAAATTATTGCGTTCCCAGCCAATCATGCCGTTGAAGCTGTGGCCCGTCAGCGCCCGCCACCAGTCGTCATAAGGCACCAGCGAATAGGTGTAATGCGCGCCGACCGCATGCAGGCACAGGTAAAGAAAGATCAGCGTGTACGAGGTCCGCGAAAACACGAACCAGCGGCGCGTGAAGAACAGCGCCGCGCCGAAAGCCAGCACCAGCGCGTTCTCCAGGGCCCAGTCCGCGCGGTCGTGCGGCGCGATGGCCAATGCCGTCCAGATGAGCGCGAACAGCGCGCCCAGCGTGTACAGGTAGCGCCGGCGCGGGTCGGCCACGGTCAGTCTCCCTGGACCCGGCCGCGCAGGCGCTTGACTTCGCCGTGCAGCACCTTGCGCTGCACGCGCCGGCGTTGCGAGGCGCGGGTGGGCTTGGTCGGGCGGCGCGGCTTGTCGGTGCGCGCCGCCGCGCGCACCATGGAGATCAGGCATTCGATGGCTTCGGCGCGGTTCTTTTCCTGGCTGCGGAACGCCTGCGACTTGATGACGATGACCCCGTCCTTGGAGACGCGGTGATCGCTCAACGCGCACAACGCTTCCTTGATTTCCTCGGGCAGGTTGGAGGCGCGCACGTCGAAACGCAGGTGCACAGCGCTGGACACCTTGTTGACGTTCTGGCCGCCCGCGCCCTGGGCGCGGATCATGGTGAACGCCAGGTCGCGTTCATCGAGGTAGATGGAATCTTGGACGTGAAACATAGGCCGCAAGTATAGATGCGCCGCGCAAAGTAAAATAATGCGCTTTTGCCTGATTTATCCGAGGTCCGGCCTTATCCGGCCGCCGGCACCACCATGACTTATTCCGCCAAAGAAATCTTCAAGACGCTGCAGGGCGAAGGCGCCCACGCCGGCCGCGCGGCGGTTTTCTGCCGCTTTGCCGGCTGTAACCTCTGGACCGGCCGCGAAAGCGACCGCGCCAGCGCCGCCTGCACCTTCTGCGACACCGACTTCATCGGCACTGACGGCGAAGGCGGCGGCAAGTTCGCCACGCCCGAGCTGCTGGCCGACGCCATCGCCGCGGCCTGGGGCCCCGGCGCCACTGACCGCTACGTGGTCTTTACCGGCGGCGAACCGCTGCTGCAGCTGGACGCGCCCCTGCTGACTGCCGTGCACGCGCGCGGCTTCACCATTGCCATCGAAACCAATGGCACCATCAAGCCGCCCGCCGGCATCGACTGGATCTGCGTCAGCCCCAAGGGCACGGCGCCCGTGGTCCTGGAACGCGGCGACGAGCTCAAGCTGGTCTATCCGCAAGCCAACGCGCGCCCCGAAGCCTTTGCGCACCTGGACTTCGACCACTTCTTCCTGCAACCCATGGACGGCCCCGCGCGCGCGGCCAACACCGAGCAAGCTGTCCAGTACTGTATGCAGCACCCGCAATGGCGGCTCAGCCTGCAGACCCACAAATACATAGGCATTCCATGATTTACCCTTGCCCCCTGCGGAGCGCGCCATGATTTCCGTGACCCGCAGGCTGGAGTTCGACGCCGGCCACCGCATTCCCGACCACCGCAGCCAGTGCCGCAACCTGCACGGCCACCGCTATGTGCTGGAAATCACCCTGACCGGCGACGTGGTGCAGGCGCCCGGCGAGTCCGACAACGGCATGCTGATGGATTTCTCCGAAATCAAGCACATCGCCAAGACCCACATCGTGGACGTCTGGGACCATGCCTTCCTGGTCTATGAAGGCGACGCCGCGGTGCGCGGCTTCCTGGACAGCCTGCCCGGCCACAAGACCGTGGTGCTGGACCGCATCCCCACGGCCGAAAACCTGGCCGCCATCGTCTTCGAGACCCTGGCGCCGCACTATCACGGCCACTACGGCGCCGAACTGCGCCTGACCCGCGTGCGGCTGTACGAAACGCCCAACTGCTGGGCGGACTGCAACGGCTGAACGCCGGGCGCGGCCGCCGCTGCCGCGCCCGATTTGCGCCCGAGTCGCCTCCGCGACACCAAATTCCTAGCCGCGCTCTCCGGCTTTCCATAGCTGGAAAGTCCGCCCCCTATTTTCCCGATTGAGAAAATCCATGGAGATAATCGCCATTTTCAATTATTAGTAAGCTAATAGATAGGATACAATCTATTCCATGAACACGCCCACCGACTCCCAGCTCATGGCCACCACCTCTGCCCTGATGGTGCTGTCGCGCGCCTACCGCGGCGCCGCCGACAAAGCCCTGGCCGACTACGGCCTGTCCCAGGCCACCGCCTGGCCCGTGATCCTGGCCGGCCGGCTGGGAGACGGCGTGCGCCAGGGCGCATTGGCCGAGGCGCTGGGCGTGGAAGGCCCCTCGCTGGTGCGGGTGCTGGACCAGTTGGTCGCCGCCGGCCTGATGGAACGCCGCGAAGACCCGCACGACCGCCGCGCCAAGACCCTGCACCTGACCGACGCCGGCCAGGCGCTGCGCGCCACGGTCGAGGACGTGCTGGTCGACCTGCGCCGCCGTCTGTTCCGCGGCGTGAGCGAAGCGGATCTGGAAGCCTGCCTGCGGGTCTTCGACAGCCTGAAAGTCACCCTGGGCCGCGGCGGCGCGGGCACCCAGCCACAGGACGAACAAGCGTGAAACTCCCCAACGTCCGCGAATCCATCTTCTCGCTCAAGAGCTACCTGAGCGCCATCATGGCGCTCTACCTGGCCTACAGCATGGGTTTGCCGCGTCCGTTCTGGGCCATGACTACGGCCTATGTGGTAGCCCAGCCCTGGTCGGGCGCGGTGCGCTCCAAAGCGCTGTACCGCTTGGCCGGCACCTTCTTCGGCTCGGCCGCCACCGTCTACCTGGTGCCGCGGCTGTCGAATTCGCCGGTGGTCATGACCGCCGCCATGGTGCTGTGGGTGGGCGCCTGCCTGTACCTGTCGGTGCTGGACCGCACTCCGCGCTCCTACCTTTTCATGCTGGCGGGCTACACCGCCGCGATGATCGGCTTTCCCAGCGTGACGGCTCCTGCCCTGGTGTTCGACACCGCGCTCGCCCGCGTCGAGGAAATCAGCCTGGGCATCGTCTGCGCCACCCTGATCCACAGCATCGTGCTGCCGCGCGGCCTGGCCCCGGCCCTGACGCTGATGCTGGACAAGGCCGTGCGCGACGCCCGCAACTGGATGCACGACACGCTCAGCGGCCAGGCCACCGAACAGAAGGACCGCGACCGTCGCGTGCTGGCCAACGACATCACCCAGTTGCGCCTGATGTCCACCCACGTGCCTTTCGACACCAGCAACCTGCGCTGGACCTCGGGCGCGGTGCGCGCCATGCAGGACCAGATCGCGGCCCTGACGCCTACCGTGTCCGCCGTGGAAGACCGCATGCGCGCCCTGCAGGCCGGCGGCCAGCCGCTGCCGGAGCCAGTCTCGGCCCTGCTGGCAGACATCTCCGAATGGATCAACGCCGGCGCCCAGGCCACGCACGAGACCGCGGTGCAGTTGCGCGCCACCGCGACCCAACTCACGCCCGCCATCGACAGCCGCTCCAGCTGGCGCGACGTGTTGCTGGCCAGCCTGATGACGCGGCTGCGCGAACTGGTCGACACCTATGACGAATGCCTGGCGCTGCGCCGCGAGATCCGCGCAGGCCTGGCCGGCGCGCCGCTGCGCGCGCCGCGCTCCAAGCCCGCGCCCAACGCCGCGCTGCACCGCGACCGCGGCATGGCGCTGCTGTCGGCCCTGGCCGCCGGCGTGGCCATTTCAGTCTGCTGCGCTTTCTGGATCGGCACGGCCTGGAGCAACGGCGCCACCGCCGCGCTCATGGCCGCCATCTTCAGCTGCTTTTTCGCGTCGCAGGACAACCCCGTCCCCGGCATCATGCAGTTCCTGACCTACACGGTGTATTCGATTCCGTTGTCGGCGCTGTACCTGCTGGGCATCATGCCCGCCCTGCACTCGTTCGAAATGCTGGCCCTGGCCATGCTGCCCACGACCTTCGTGCTGGGCATCTTCATCGCCCGTCCGGCCACGGCCGGCAAGGCCATGGCGATGCTGTTCGGCTTCCTCGGCACCATGGCGCTGCAGGACACCAACACCGCCGACATCGTGTCGTTCATCGACACGCAGGTCGCGCAGTGCATGGGCGTGGCCACGGCGGCCATCATCGCCGCCATCTTCCGCACCGTCAGCGCCGACTGGAGCGCGCGCCGCATCCAGGCCGCCAACTGGAAGGAACTGGAAACGCTGGCAAGCTCGCCGCGCGCGCCCTCGCGCCATACCTATGCCGCCCGCATGCTGGACCGCATCGGCCTGTTGCAGCCACGCCTGGCGCTGGCCCAGCGTCCGGACGATGTCGTGGCCGCCGACGCGCTGAAGGACCTGCGCGTGGGCCGCGACATCACCGAACTGCAGCGCGCCCGGCGTCACCTGCCCATGGCGGAACCGGCCATCCAGCCGGTCTTGGACGGTCTGGCCCGATTCTTCCACGCCCGCTCGGCCTGGCAAGTCGGCGAGAAGACGCCCGAGTTCCTGGCGCAGATCGACCGCGCGCTGGCCAGCGTGGCCGCCACGCCCCCGGGCGCCGCCGCCCGCGACCGGGCCGTGGTCGCCCTGGTGGGCCTGCGCCGCGCGTTCTTCCCCGACGCGCCCGACTACCAACCCGCCCATCCCACCCTGGAGGGCCAAGCATCATGATCGGCGAATTCAATCTTTACGGCGTCTATTTCCCCTGGCTGCTGGTGCTGGGCGTGGTGACCCTGGGCGTAGCCTGGGCGGTGCGCCGCGTGCTGGCCCGCGCCGGGCTGTACCGCCTGGTGTGGCACCCCGCGCTATTCGACCTGGCGCTGTTCGTGGTGCTGCTGTACGGCGTATCCCTCATTTCCCCCTATTTACTCCAGAGATAAGCATGAAACTCCCCAATGCCCTGCGCCCCGCAGCCATCGGCAAGTTCGCGGTGACCGCCGTCGTCGTCGCCGCGGCCGCCTACGCCGGCTGGCAGCTCTGGGTGCACTATGAAGTCGAACCCTGGACCCGCGACGGCCGCGTCAAGGCCTACGTGGTGCAGGTGGCGCCCGATGTCTCCGGACTGGTGACCAGCGTGCCGGTGCACGACAACCAGGACGTCAAGGCTGGCGACGTGCTGTTTGAAATCGACCGCGCGCGCTTCCAGCTGGCCTTTGATCAGGCCCAGGCCTCGGTGCGGTCGGCGCAGGTGGCGCGCGATCAGGCGGTGCGCGACGCCAAGCGCAACCGCTCGCTGGGGCAATTGGTCGCCGCCGAGGCGCTGGAACAAAGCCAGACCAAGCTGCAGCAGACCGAAGCCGCGCTGGCCCAAGCCGAAGTGCAGCTCAATACCGCGCGCCTGAACCTGGACCGCAGCCGGGTGCTGGCCGTCAACGACGGCCGTGTCACCAACCTGGACCTGCGCGCCGGCTCCTACGCCACCGCCGGCCGCGGCGTGATGGCGCTGGTGGATTCCGGTTCGTTCTATGTCGAAGGCTATTTCGAGGAAACCAAGCTGCCCGGCATCCACGAGGGCGATCCCGTCACCGTGACGCTGATGGGCGATTCGCACCATATCCGCGGCCACGTGGAAAGCATCGCCATGGGCATCGCCGACCGCGACCGCAGCACGGGTGCCAACCTGCTGCCCAACGTCAATCCCACGTTCAACTGGGTCCGCCTGGCGCAGCGCATTCCAGTGCGCGTGAAGATCGACGACGTGCCGGAAGGCGTGCGCCTGGTGGCCGGCCAGACCGCCACCGTGTCGGTGGATTCCGGCCCGGCCCATGCGCTGAACGAGGCTCACCAGCCGTCCTGATCGCCGTTTTTTTCAACCTCTCACCCCTAATCGACGCACAGCCGTAATTGCCATGAACACCAGACACCTCCTGCCGCTGCTGCTGGCCCTGACGCTGGCCGGATGCACCACCGTGGGCCCTGACTATCAGGTGCCCGCCGGATCGGTGGCCGAGCGGCAGAGCGCGCAAACGCCTTTCACGGAAGCGCGCAACGCGGCCTTCCGGCAGGATGCGGTGCCTGGCCACTGGTGGCGTCTGTACGACGATCCCGTGCTGGACGGATTGGTGGAGAAAGCCCTGGCGGCCAACACCGACCTGCGCGTCGCCAGCGCCAACCTGGAACGCGCCCAGGCCGCGGTGAAGGAAACCCAGGCGCAGCAACAGCCCACGATCGGCGTCAATGCCTCGCCCACTTTCGGCCACGTGTCGGGCTTGCAGGAGCTGCAACCCGGCATCGATCCGCCCAACCGCTGGTCCTATTCCATGGGCGCCAGCGTGTCGTATCAGCTGGATCTGTTCGGCCAGATCCGCCGCGCCGTGGAAGCGGCCAGCGGCGACGAGCAGGCCGCGCAGGCGGCCTACGACGCCACCCGCGTCACCGTGGCCGCCGAGACCGCCCGCGCCTACGCCAATATGTGCGCGGCCGGCATGCAACTGGCTTCCGCCCAGCATTCGGTGCAAGTGCAGAAGCAATCGCTGGACGCAGTGGACCGGCTGCAACGCGCCGGCCGCGGCACCACACTGGACGTGACCCGAGCCCGCAGCCAGCTACAACAATTGCAGGCCAACCTGCCGCCGTTCCAGGCCCAGCAGCGCACGGCTCTGTACCGATTGGCGGCGCTGACCAGCCAGACGCCGAGTGAAATCTCGCCCGCGCTGCTGCAATGCGCCCAAGCGCCGCGCCTGACCGAGACCATCCCCGTGGGCGATGGCGCCGAACTGCTGCGCCGCCGTCCGGACATCCGCCAGGCCGAGCGCACGCTGGCCGCGTCCACCGCCCGCATCGGCGTGGCCACGGCCGACCTGTATCCGAAAATCTCGCTGGGCCTGTCGTCCGCCTCGGGCGGACCGGCCAGCATGTTCGGCGACCGCGGCACCTTCAGCTGGAGCGTCGGTCCGCTGATCTCCTGGACCATCCCCAACACCGGCGCCGCGCAAGCCCGTATCGCCGAGGCCCAGGCCAGCACCAAGGCCGCGGCGGCGCGTTTCGACGCCACCGTGCTGAACGCCCTGCGGGAAACGGAAAGTGCCTTGGTGGTCTACGCGCGCCAGCTGGACCGCGACGCCGCCCTGCGCGCCGCGCGCGACCAGAGCGCCGAGGCGGCCTCGCAGGCCAGCCGCCTGTTCCAGTACGGCAAGACCGACTACCTGACGGTGTTGGACGCCGAACGCACGCTGGCTACCAATGAAAGCGCGCTGGCCGCCTCGCAGGCCGACCTCAGCAACGACCAGATCGCGCTGTTCCTGGCGCTGGGCGGCGGCTGGGAAAAGTGATCAATGCACCGAGGCGCCGTCCGGCGGCGTCTGGTTCAGGCCCAGCGCGGCCTCCCAGCTGCGCAGCGGCACGCAGGTCTTCAGGCGCACGATGGCGCGCTCGATCAGGGCCGGATGCAGCGCGTGCCCCACATTGCTGGCGATATCGATGGTCGAATCCCCATGCAGTTCGCTCAGGCGCGCCTGGGCGGCCTGGATGTGGTCCACGCTCATGATGGGATCGGCCTCGCCATGCAGCAGGTGCAGCGTGGTGTACTGCGGCGCGGACTTGGGCAACTGCGCATAGCGGCCTGAAAACGCGATCACGCGGCCAGCCATGCCGTCGTGCGCCTGCACCAGTTCCAGCGCCATGATGGCGCCCTGCGAAAAACCCGCCAGCGCCGTGTCCGATTGCAGCAGGCCGAAGCGCGCCTGCGCCTCGCGCATATAGGCTTCCAGGGGCGGCAGCGCCCGCGCCACGCGCTCGGGGCGGTTTTCCTCGGTCACGCCGCGCACCGAGAACCATTGCCGGCCCTCGCCACCGCCGTCGAAGGGCTCGAAACCCTGGGGCACCAGCACCGCCGCGCTGGGGAACGCCGCGCGCACCGCCTGCGCCAGGGGCTGCATGTCAGCGGGGGTGCCGCCCACGCCGTGCAGCAGGATGAACAGCTGGCGCACGTCGACGCCGGCATCGGGAAGGAATTCGATAGAAGAGGAAGACGCCATGAAACCGCTCCGTGCTGGCTGGGGCCGCCGAACAGCCCCGGAATAGCCGCATTGTAAAATGCGCGCCTTGAAGCAACCTTTGCCGCACCGCCACGGACCGGCTGGCTTGCGGCGTTGCCCGGCGGGCAGGCCCGCATGCCCGTGCCTGATGGGTCCGCCGCCCCGGCAACCACCTACCCAGCAATGCAAACTCCGACGACAGAATCCGGCGCCACGCCTGCCAGCCAGAACCAGCTGCATCGCGTGCTCAAGGCGCGCCACCTCACGATGATAGCGTTAGGTGGCGCCATCGGCACCGGCCTGTTCGTGGCCTCCGGCGCCGCCATCGCCCAGGCCGGCCCGGGCGGCGCGCTGATGGTCTACCTGGCCATCGGCCTGATGGTCTACTTCATCATGACCAGTCTGGGCGAACTGGCCACCTTCATGCCGGTATCGGGCTCCTTCTGCACCTATGCCTCGCGCTATGTGGATGGCGGCTTCGGCTTTGCGCTGGGCTGGAACTTCTGGATCAGCTGGGCCACGGTCGTGGCGGTGGACGTGGTCGCCGCGCAACTGGTCATGGCGTACTGGTTCCCCGACACGCCCGGCTGGATCTGGAGCGTGGCCTTCCTGGCCCTGACCTTCGGCCTGAACGCCTTCTCCGCGCGCAGCTTCGGCGAGGCCGAATACTGGTTCGCCATCATCAAGGTCGTCGCCGTGCTGTGCTTCATCGGCGTCGGGCTGGCGATGCTGGTCGGCATCATCCACGGCGGCACCACGGTAGGCCTGGCCAACTGGACCATCGGCGACGCGCCCTTCGTGGGCAACGCGGCCACCTGGGTGGGCGTGGCAATGGTGGTGGCCTATTCGTTCCAGGGCACCGAACTGGTGGCCGTGGCTGCCGGCGAATCCGAGAACCCCCGCCGCAACGTGCCGCGCGCGATCAACCACGTGTTCTGGCGCATTCTGCTGTTCTACGTGCTGGCCATCCTGATCATCGGCCTGCTGCTGCCCTATACCGACCCGCAACTGCTGCGCAACGAAGTGGAAGACATCGCGGTCAGCCCCTTCACGCTGGTATTCCAGCACGCGGGGCTGCTGTCGGCGGCCACGGTGATGAACGCGGTGATCCTGACCTCGGTGCTGTCGGCCGGCAATTCCGGCATGTACGCGGCGACGCGGATGCTGTTCAACATGGCGGTGGAAGGCCAGGCGCCCGCCCTGTTCCGGCGCGTCACTCGCAGCGGCGTGCCGCTGTACGCGCTGATGGCCACCGCGCTGCTGGCCTGCCTGTGCCTGTTCAGCCTGGTATACAGCCCCAAGGCGGTCTACATCTGGCTGCTGAACTTCGCCGGCATGACCGAATTCATCGTGTGGCTGAGCATCGCCGTCAGCCATTACCGCTTCCGCCAGGGCTATGTGAAGCACGGCTACGACACCGCCGACCTGCCCTACAAGGCCGGCCTGTTCCCCTTCGGCCCCCTGCTCGCCTTCGTCCTGTGCCTGCTGGTCACGCTGGGCCAGAACTACCAAGCCTTCCTGCAGGACCGCATCGACTGGATCGGCGTGATCTCCACCTACCTGGCGATTCCGCTGTTCCTGGCCTTGTGGATCGGCCACCGGCTGGTGCGCAAGTCGCACTGGATCCGGTACGAGGATATGCGGTTTTATGGGCTGGATCTGGATCGCGCGGCGGGGACGGAGACCTCGGTATCTACTGCGGAGAACGCCCGGGCTTGACCGTGGATCCGCGTGCCTGAAGCGACTAACATCGCACTCAACACGGCCCACCCCTCTGCATCGAAAGGTGTACGGGTGGGTTTTCTTTTGGGCCACGGCGTTACCGGCGCAAAACTATTCGCGGCACGCTCCGCCCCTTTTAACTACTGTATATACATACAGCTATAATGATGCATCGGCCACTACCCCGGTTCCTGCCATCCAGGAACCGATTGCCATGCAGTCCCCAGAACGTATCCATCCCGCGTTGTGGCGCGCCACCCAGTTGGCCCAAAGCGCCGCCCGCACCCTGCCCACCGGGCATGCCGCCCTGTCCGCCGAGCTGCCGGACGGCGGCTGGCCGCTGGGTTCCCTGATCGAATTGATGGCCCCGCACCCCGGCATCGGCGAAATCCGCCTGCTGCGTCCGGCGCTGGCCCAGCTGGAAACACGCCGCGCCATCGCCCTGGTGCAGCCGCCGCACGCGCCCCACATCGCCAGCTGGATGAGCTGGCGACTGGATCCGCGCCAATTGCTCTGGGTCGCGCCGGAAAAACCCGTGGACGCGCTCTGGGCCGCCGAACAGATCCTGAAGAACGGCAGCTGTGGCGCCCTGATCTGCTGGCTACCCCACGTGCGCCCCGAATCCCTGCGCCGCCTGCACCTGGCCGCCCAGGCCAGCGACCTGCTGTTCATCGCCGTGCGCCCCAGCAGCGCGGCGCAGAACGCCACGCCCGCCCCCTTGCGGCTGGCGCTTGCGCCGGCCGCGGGCGGCCTGTCCGTGCACATCCTGAAGCGCCGCGGGCCTGCCTGCGACACCCCGCTATACGTGGGCCTGGAATCGGGCGCCACCACACCTGTTACTCCCCGCCATGCGCCTCTGGATCGCCGCCTTCCTGCGCTGCCTGCCGCTGGACGCACTGCGCCCGCACTGGCCGCTTGAGGGGCAGGCGTTCGCGGTCCTGGAACAGGAACGCGTCGCCGCCCTGACGCCCGCCGCCCGCCGGGCCGGCGTCAAGCCGGGCATGCGCCGCGCGGGCGCGGCCGCCATCGCCCCCGAGGTCGAGCTGCTGCCCCGCGATGTCCAGGCCGAGGCCGAAGCATTACAGGGCGCGGCGCTGGCCTTGCTGCAATACACCCCTGAAGTCGCGCTGGCCGACGGCGACACCCTGCTCCTGAACGTAGGCGCCAGCCTGATGTTCTTCCGCGGTCCGAAGGCCCTGCACCGCAGGGTGGCCGCCACCCTGCACGCGCTGGACCTGCGCGCCTCGCTAGGCATGGCGCCCACCGCCGCCGGCGCCTGGCTGCTGGCGCGCAGCCCCGGCCGGCGCGCGCCCCGGCGCACCCTGACCCTGCCCACGCTGACCCGGCGGCTGGACGCCCTGCCGCTCACCCTGCTGCCGCAGGCGCAGACCCGCCGCGACTGGCTCGACGACATCGGCTGCCATACCCTGGCGGACCTGCGCGCCCTGCCGCGCGCGGGCCTGCAACGGCGCAGCGCCCCCGAACTGCTCCAGGCCCTGGACGCCGCCTACGGCCAGGCGCCCGAACTGCACCGCTGGATCGAACCGCCACACCAGTTCTCGCGCCGCATCGAACTCACCGACTACGTCGAGCACACCGACGCGGTGCTGACGGTGGCGCGCCGGCTGGCCGAACAGCTGGGCGGCTGGCTCAGCGCCCGGCAACTGGCGGTGCGCCGCGTGGTGCTCAGCATGGAGCACGAACGCGGCCGCCACGCCCGGCCGCCCACCGAACTGGAGCTGGCCCTGGCCCAGCCGGTGTGGCAGGCGCCGCAGATCCTCCACCTGCTGCGGGAAAAGCTGGCCCGTTTCACGCTGGAAGCGCCCGTAATCGCCGTGATGCTGCTGGCGCCCGACACGGTCGAGCAGCCCGCCGCCAGCACCACCCTGTTCCCCGAGCCCGGCGGCACGCCCGCCGACCATGCCCGGCTGCTGGACCTGCTGGTCGCGCGGCTGGGCCGCGACCAGGTGCGCCACGCCCATCCGGTTCCCGATCACCGCCCCGAGGCCGCCAACGCCTGGGGCGACGCGCTGTCGCCGCCCCAGCGGCCCACCCCCCTGCCCGTCTTGCTGGACCGACCCTTCTGGCTGCTGGACCCGCCGTTACCCTTGAAGCTGTCCGGCCATCGCCCGCAGTACGGCGGCCAGGCGCTGCGGCTGATGCGCGGCCCGGAACGCATCGAAAGCGGCTGGTGGGACCCGGCCCTGACCGTGCGCGACTACTTCGTCGCCGAGGACGCCGCCGCCGCGCGCTACTGGATCTACCGCGAGCGCGACGACGAGCACGCCCGCTGGTTCCTGCATGGGCTCTACGCCTGAAGCGGCATGCGCATGGACGACGACAATACCCCCGGCATCCTGGCGCAGCTGCCCGGCTACGCCGAGCTGCAATGCCAGTCCAATTTTTCTTTCCTGCAGGGCGCTTCGCACCCCGAGGAACTGATCGACCGCGCCGCCGAGCTGGGCTATGCCGCCCTCGCCATCACCGACGAATGCTCGCTGGCGGGCGTGGTCCGCGCCCACGTGGAGGCCCGCGCCCGCAAGCTGCCGCTCATCATCGGCGCCACCTTCCAGCTGCGTGCCGCGCCCGACGCCGCGCCGCTGGGCCTGACCCTGCTGGCGCAGACGCGCGAGGGCTACGGCAACCTGTCCGAATTGATCACCCTGGCCCGTACCCGCGCGCCCAAGGGCGAATACCGGCTGGCGCCCGAAGACCTCACCGATCCGCCCGCGGGCTACGCCCATCTGCGCCACCTGCCCGAATGCCTGGCCATCCTGAGTCCCGCCTACGGCACCGATGCCGACCGCATGGCCGAGCAGGCGCGCTGGCTGGCGCGCGTCTTCCCCCACCGCGCCTGGGTCGGGCTGACCCTGCTGCACCGCTCCCGCGACGACCTGCACCGCGCCGCGGTCGAACACGCCGCGCAGGCCGCGGAACTCTCCATCGTGGCGCTGGGCCAGGTACAGATGCACCTGCGTTCACGCAAGCCGCTGCACGACACGCTGACCGGCATCCGCACCCGCCAGCCGGTGTCGCAATGCGGCTACGAACTGTCCGGCAACGCCGAGCAGCACCTGCGCACGCGCATGCGGCTGGCCAACCTGTACCCGCCGCAAGCGATGGCCCAGACGCTGGCCGTGGCCCGCCGCTGCGCCTTCTCCTTGGACGAGCTGCGCTACGAATACCCGGACGAGATCATTCCGCGCGGCCACACGCCGGCGACCTATCTGCGCCAGGAAACCCTAGCCGGAGCCGCCCGCCGCTTTCCTTTGGGCACGCCGGACAGCGTCACCACGCAGATCGAAAAAGAACTGGCCCTGATCACGGACCTGCACTACGAAGCCTATTTCCTGACGGTCTACGACATCGTCCAGTTCGCCCGCGGCCAGGGCATCCTGTGCCAGGGCCGAGGGTCGGCCGCCAACTCGGCCGTCTGCTATTGCCTGGGCATTACCGAAGTGGACCCGGTGCGCGGCAACAACCTGTTCGAACGCTTCATCAGCAAGGAACGCAACGAACCGCCCGACATCGACGTGGACTTCGAGCACCAGCGCCGCGAAGAGGTCATCCAGTACATCTACGGCAAATATGGCCGCGAGCGCGCCGCGCTGACCGCCGTGGTCATCTCCTACCGCCCGCGCAGCGTGTTGCGCGATACCGGCAGCGCGCTGGGCGTGGACCTCGGTGTCATCGACGCCGTGGCGCGCGCCCACCAATGGTGGGACGGCAAGAAGGAAATGCTGCGCACCCTGGGCGCCTGCGGCCTGGACCCGGAATCGCAGGTGGCGCGGCACTGGGCATCGCTGGCGCAGACGCTGATGGGCTTTCCGCGCCACCTGTCGCAGCACCCCGGCGGCTTCGTGATTTCACGCGGCAAGCTGTCGCGCCTGGTGCCCATCGAGAACGCCGCCATGGCAGACCGCAGCGTCGTGCAATGGGACAAGGACGACCTGGACGCACTCGGCCTGCTGAAGGTGGACGTGTTGGCGCTGGGCATGCTGTCGGCGCTGCGCCGCACGCTGGAGCTGGCCGGCCAGCGCCGCGGCCAGCCCTTGCGGCTGCAAGACATCCCGCCGGACGACACGCCCACCTACGACATGATCTGCGACGCCGACACCATAGGCGTGTTCCAGATCGAATCCCGCGCCCAGATGACCATGCTGCCGCGCCTGCGTCCGCGCCAATACTACGATCTGGTGGTGCAGGTGGCCATTGTGCGGCCCGGCCCGATCCAGGGCGGCATGGTCCATCCCTACCTGCGCCGCCGCCAGGGCAAGGAGCCCGAAACCTATCCCAGCGAAAAAGTGCGCGGCGTGCTCAGCCGCACCATGGGCGTGCCCATCTTCCAGGAACAGGTCATGCAGATCGCCGTCGTGGCCGCCGGCTTCACGCCCGGCGAGTCCGACCAGTTGCGCCGCTCCATGGCGGCCTGGAAGCGCAAGGGCGGCGTGGACAAATACCGTACCAAGCTGGTCGGCGGCCTGCTGGCCCATGGCTACAAACTGGATTTCGCCGAGGCGCTGTTCCGCCAGATCGAAGGCTTCGGCGAATACGGCTTCCCCGAAAGCCACGCCGCCAGCTTCGCCCTGCTGGCCTATGCCAGCTCGTGGCTCAAGCGGCACGAGCCCGAAGCCTTCCTGGCCGCCCTGCTCAACTCCCAGCCCATGGGCTTCTACGCCCCCGCGCAACTGGTGCAGGACGCCCGCCGCCACGGCGTCTGCGTGCTGCCGCCGGACGTGACGATCAGCGGCTGGGACTCGGCGCTGGAAACCCTGCCCGAAGGCCACCCCGGCGCCCGCCGTACCACGCATCCGCACGCCCCCTCCACCGACGGCCCCCGCCCCGCCGTCAGGCTGGGACTGAGCCTGATCCAGGGCATGCGCGAAGACGCCGCCCGGCGCATCGAGGACGCGCGCGCTACCGCACCCTTTGCCGACACCGGCGACCTGGCCCGCCGTGCCGCGCTCAACCGCCATGACCTGAACGCCCTGGCCGCCGGCGACGCCCTGCGCACCCTGGCCGGCCATCGCCGCCAGGCCAGCTGGGAAGCCGCCGCCAGCGTGCAGAGCCGCGACCTGCTGCGCGACGCCGCCATCCAGGAAACCCAGGCGCCGCAACTGTCCGCCCCCTCCGAGGGCCAGACCGTGACGGCCGACTACCGCAGCGTGGGCCTGACCCTGCACAGCCACCCCGTGGCCCTGCTGCGCCCCCAACTGGCGGCGCGCAATTTCCAGCCCGCCTCGGTGTTGAACGGCTACCCCGACAAGCGCGTGGCGCGCGCCTGCGGCATCGTCACCGTGCGCCAGCGCCCGCAGACCGCCAAGGGCGTGATCTTCGTCACGCTGGAAGACGAGACCGGCCCCGTCAACGTGGTCGTGCGTACGGAACTCATCGAACGCCAGCGCCGGGAACTGTTGGGGGCCTCGCTGCTGGGCGTCTATGGATCCTGGCAAAGCGTGGACGGCGTGCGCCACCTGATCGCGCAACGCCTGGTGGATTTGTCCGAACTGCTGGGCGACTTGAACACCCAGAGCCGCAATTTCCACTGACCGCTCCGGACGCATCTCAATCGCCGAACAGCGTGGCCAGATCCAAGGCCTGCGCCATGGCCTGGTAGCCGGCATCGTTGGGATGCAGGTGATCGCCCGAGTCATACGCGGGCAGCAGCCGCGCCGGATGCGCCGGATCGCGCAGCACCGCGTCAAAATCCACCACCGCGTCGAACACGCCGCTTTCGCGAATCCAGCGGTTCACCTCCCGCCGCACCGCGTCCTTCGCCGGGTTGTAGTGGCCCGACAGCGGCGTGCCGTGCAGCGAGCCTGCATACGGCGCGATGGTGCCGCCCACGATGCGCACGCCGCGCAGGCGGGCGGCCTCTGCCAGTTGCCGGTAGCCCTCGGTCAACCTTGCCGCCGTCATGGGCGCGTCGTCCGGCGCGAAGCCGCTGTCCGGCCAACCGATGTCATTGATGCCCATCATCATCACCACCGTGCGCACGCCAGGCTGCGACAGTACGTCGGCATCGAAGCGCGCCATCGCGTTCACGCCCATCTTGTCGCCCCAGACCCTCGCGCCCGAAATGCCCGCGTTCGCCACGCCCATGCCCTGCGGTGCCAGACGGCGCGCCAGAAAGTCCGGCCAGCGGCGATTGGCGCCGGGCGTCGAGCCATTGCCATCGGTCAAGGAATCCCCAAACGCCACCACCACCGGCGCGCGCGACGGGCTCTCGACCCAGATCCCGGCCAGGAAAGCCCGGCCTTGCAGCGCCTGGGCATCCGGCAGCTCCGCCGCCGCCGTGGCATCGCCCCGCACCAGGGCACCGGTCTGCTGCGCACCCCAATGGAAGGTCGTCACCGGCGTGGCCTGCGGGAAGTAGAGGCTGACGGCCAGCTCGGCCAGCGCGGCTACCGGCAGGTCCACCGGATCGCTGACGACCTGCGCGCCCGGCGCCACCGTCACGCTTGGCCGACCGCCAAAGGCCAGTCCGCGGCTGGACGCCGGACTGATCTTTGAAGGGCCGGAGGCCAAGGCAACGCTGGCCGCCCCGATCTCCAGGGGCTGCGTGCCATAGCGGTTGGACAACACCACCCGCAGGCGCGGTCCGCCCACGCTGAGCATCAAGGTCTGGCGCAGCGTCTGGCCGCGCAATTCGGCCGGCATTTCCGTGGGCAGCACGAAGGAATCCTCCCACAGCGGTTGCGGGCTGGCGAACCAGGAACTGACCCAACTGGAACGCGCGGCATCGGCCTGAACAGGAGGCTGCGCCGCGATGGCGGCGGACGGGGCCAGGACCGAAAGGCCACCGGCCAACGCAACGGCCGAAACCAGGGAATGAAGATTGAAGCGATTCATGACGACTCCAGAAAAAGAGAAAGTGACGTCACGATAGGTTCTTCCCAATTTCACCGGTAGAACCCTAAACTGCATACCACTTCTTCCAAAAAGGACTGACCATGGATACCCTGCGCGCCATGCGGGCCTTCGTCCGCGCCGTGGAGCTGGGCACCTTGTCGGCCGTGGCCCGCGAACAGTCGCTGAGCCAACCGGCCCTGAGCAAGATCGTCGCCGCGCTGGAAAAGGACCTTAACGTGCGGCTGCTGGAACGCAGCACCACCCGCGTCGTACCCACCGAGCAAGGCAAGCGTTTCTACGAGCGCGCCACCCGCGTGCTGGAGGAATATTCCGAAGCCGTCGCCGACGCCCGCGGCCAGACCGAAAAGCCCGCCGGCTTCCTGCGCATCAACGCGCCCGTGGCGCTGGGCCAGTTCCGCTTGAATGCACTGGTCCGCGAGTTCCTGGACGAATACCCCGACATCCAGGTCGAACTGATCCTGAACGACCGGTTCGTGGACCTGGTGGAAGAAGGCGTGGACGTGGCGCTGCGCCTGGGCGGCAACCTGCCGCCCAACGCCATCGCGCGCAAGGCGGCCGAGTCGCCGCGCTACCTGGTGGCAGCCCCCTCCTACCTGGCGCAGCGCGGCAAGCCCCGCGCGCCCCGCGACCTGGCCACCCACGAATACGTGCGCTTTGCCTGGTTGGCTGCCGGCGACACCCTGGAACTGCACCAGGGCGCGACCCTCGCCACGGTCCAGACCCAGGGGCGCTTCCGCGTCAACAACGCCCTGGCCATCCGCGAAAGCCTGGCCATGGGCGCCGGCATCGGACTATGTCCCGCCTGGCTGGTGCAGGACCTGATCTCCAGCGGCGAACTGCTGCGCGTCCTGCCCAAATGGGCCGCCACGCCGCAAGAGGCCTTTCTCATCTACCCGTCGCGCCGCTACCAGTCGCTGCGGGCGCGGCTGCTGATCGACTTCCTGACTGACCGGCTGGCCCGCCTGCCCGGAATGCAGGCGCCTTAACCGCAGACAGCGCGCACCAGATTCCGGTAAATGTCGCGCGCGCCTTCCAACTGTTCCAGCGCGATGGATTCGTCGATCGTGTGGGCGTCTTCTTCATTGCCCGGCCCCAATCCTATCGTCGGGATACCGCGGCGTCCGGCCGATTCCGACCCGTTGGTGCAGAACGCCCAGCTGCCCACCACCGGATCCCGGCCGCTGCCGTTGACCGCCGTGCGCGCAGCCTGCAACAAGCTGGCCTGCGCATCGCAACGCCAACCCGGCAACCAGCGCAGCGGCGTGGCGTGCTGCCCGGTATAGGTCGCCACTTGATCCTCGCTGACCTGCAGGGTGAAGTCGGACAGGCCATGCGCCGCCAGATGCCCGCGGATCTGCGCCAACACGTCCTCCAGGCGTTCGCCCGACACGGTGCGCCGGTCAAAACGTATCGTCGTCGAAATCGGAATCATGGAAATCGACGGGTAAGGATGCGACACGATGTCCGTCGGCACCAGCAGCGCCTGGCCCAGCACCTCATCGTGCGGCAAAGGCAAGCTCTCCAGGACCGCCAGCGCCCGGGCCGCGGCATGCAAGGGATTGACGCCAATGTGCGGCGTCGCGGCATGGGCCGGCTTGCCGTGGAAGGTCAGCAGCAACTCCACCCGTCCCTTCTGCCCCGCCTTGATCTGCAATTTCGAGGGCTCGCAGATAACCACGGCCTGCGGCTCACAGATGTCCAGCACCGAAGCCAGCGCATGCCCTTCGATGACTTCCTCCAGCACGCTGGCCGACACCGCCACGCGGCGCTTCAAGCCATCCCGCGCGGCCTCCGCCACGCCGCAAATCGCCGCGGCGATGCCACCCTTCATGTCGGTGCTGCCGCGCCCATACAGCCGCCCATCCCGGATCTCGGCGCCGAACGGATCGAAGCGCCACTCGCCCGCCACCGGCACCACGTCCATGTGCCCGTCGAACAACAGGGCCACGTCCCCATCCTCGGGACCGATCAATCCCAGCACCGAGCCATTGCTATCGGTCGTGACCGAACTGAAGCCCGCCTCCCGCATGGTCGCGGCCATCAGCGCCGCCATCTCGCCTTCCTTGCCCGAAAGGCTCGGAACCCGCACCATCGCCTGCGTCAATGCAACTACGTCCAGAGTCATCATCATTCCTGTCTGAGAGTGGCGGGGGCGGCGCGCCCGCCGGCGGGGGGGGGGGCCGCGCCCCCCCGGTGGCCCGGCCCCTCCGCACGCCGCAACCCAGCCCCCCCCCCCCCCACGGCGCGCGGGCGGGGGAAAAAAAGCCCCCACCG
>NZ_JCBAMT010000032.1:0-63978 GCF_059760445.1 Achromobacter sp. D7-1
CCGTTCATGTCCTACAGCACCTACGAGGCACCCGCGTCATATTGCCACTGTCGTGGCGAAAGCGGGGCCGCACGGATCCGGGCTCCGCCGGTCCGTAGCGGCGCCCCCCTGGGGGGGAAGCGCCGCAGGCGCTTCGGGGGGGGCCTACTTCACCTCGTCTTTTAGCAGCTTGCCCAGGATCGCGATGCCGCGGCGGATCTTGTCTTCCGGCACGGTGGCGAAGCTCAGGCGCAGCGTGTTGGTCTTGCCGGCGCCGCAATAGAACGGCGCGCCGGGCACGAACGCCACGTTTTGCGCGATGGCCTTTTCCAGCAGCTTGGTGCTGTCGATGTGGTCGGGCAAGGTCAGCCAGATGAACATGCCGCCTTCAGGCTTGGTCCAGGTGACGGTGTCCGGGAACTCCTGCTTGATGGCTTCCAGCATGCAGCTGCCCTGGGCGCGGTAGATTTCGCGCACGTTGGGCAGGTGCTCTTCCAGGAAGCCGTCCTTGACGATCTCGTACACGGCCATCTGGGTCAACGTGGGCGTGTGCAGGTCGGTGGCTTGCTTGGCCTGCACCAGCTTGTTGATCAGCGGGCGCGCGGCGGCGATGTAGCCCAGGCGCAGGCCGGGGGCCAGCACCTTGGAGAACGTGCCCAGGCGCACCACGTTGGCGCCGTATTCGGCGGCCAGCGCGATCAGGCCAGGTTGCGGTTCGCCCGCGTAGCGCAGTTCGCCGTAGGGGTCGTCCTCGACGATGGTCAGGTTCAGTTCCGCGGCGCGCTTGACCAGCGCGATGCGGCGTTCCAGGTTCAGCGTGCGGCCGGTGGGGTTCTGGAAGTTGGGCAGGGCGTACAGGAAGCGGGCGCCTTCGGCCAGTTCAGGGGTGATGGCTTCCGGGATCAGGCCGCCTTCGTCGGTGGGCACCGGCACGAAGTTGGGCTGGTACAGGCTGAACGATTGCAGCGCGCCCAGGTAGCTGGGGTCTTCGACCAGCACCTTGCTGTCCTTGTCGATCAGCACCTTGCCCAGCAGGTCCAGCGCTTGCTGCGAACCCGACACGATCAGGATCTGGTCGGCGGCGACGCTGGTGCCGGCCTTGTTCAGATCATCGGCAACCCATTGACGCAGCGGCGCAAAGCCTTCCGTGGGGCCGTACTGCAGGGCGGCGCGGCCGTTGGTGGACAGTACCTTGTCGAATGCCGCGCGAACTACCTCTACCGGGAAGCCGCCGGGCGCCGGCAGGCCGCCGGCGAACGAAATGACTTCGGGGCGCTCGGTGACCTTGAGGATCTCGCGGATGGCGGAGCTGGTGAGTTGCTGGGCGCGTTCCGAAAAGGAAAACGCAGGTTCGAGAGGCTTGTCCATGGAGTGCTTCTTGAAAAAGAAGGGTAGGAAAATACGGGCGGTTGGTCCCTTTGGGTGGCCCGGCGGAAAAACATTCGGCAAAAAACTATTGTCCCACACGGCGGCGGCCCGGCCCCCCTTAACGGCCGCAGCCCCTAAAATCACCTGCATCGATAACCGCCTGTACAGTTACATTTCCCATGTTCGAAGCCGCTCCCATCGTCGCCGACTCCAAGGCCGCCCTGTATGCCGGCCTGGTCGCCCAGGCCCGCGCCCTGCTCGACGGCGAGCCCGACCGCATCGCCAACGCCGCCAATCTGAGCGCGCTGGCTTACCTGGCTCTGCCCGACCTGAACTGGGCGGGCTTCTATTTCTATGACGGCACGGAACTGGTGCTGGGCCCCTTCCAGGGCAAGCCGGCTTGTGTGCGCATTCCGCTGAACCGCGGCGTGTGCGGAGCCGCGGCCAGCCAGCGCCAGACGCAGCTGGTGCCCGACGTGCATGCCTTTCCCGGCCACATCGCCTGCGACGCGGCTTCGCGTTCCGAGATCGTGGTGCCGCTGGTCCACCAGGGCCAATTGATCGGCGTGTGGGATGTGGACAGCCCGGTGCCGGATCGTTTCGACAGGGACGACCGCCAGGGCATGGAAGCCTTGTGCGCGGTGTTCCTGGCCAGCCTGGACTGAGCCGCGGCGGCAGCCGCCGCGCTGCACGCCGTTGACACGGTTGCGGCCTCCCGGTAGATTC
This sequence comes from Achromobacter sp. D7-1, assembly GCF_059760445.1. Classification (NCBI taxonomy): domain Bacteria; kingdom Pseudomonadati; phylum Pseudomonadota; class Betaproteobacteria; order Burkholderiales; family Alcaligenaceae; genus Achromobacter; species Achromobacter sp. D7-1. The sequence goes on from NZ_JCBAMT010000032.1 coordinate 2,074, forward strand.
CCGCATCTGCGCTTGCACACCACCGCATCCGTTCCCACATTCATGATTCATCAGGCCAAGCAATCCGCTTTCCCGTTCCGCGCCCAGGGCGTGGTACTGGCTTGCGCCGGCCTGAAATCCAAAAAACAGCCGCTCATCTGACCGGAGCATGCTGTTCCGTCAGATGGGCGACGGAACAGCGGCCTCCTGGCGGCGCTTGGCGCCGTCCGCGCATCCCCTGGCATCCCGAGCACTTCTGTACGGTCCCCAACCACGGTCCGCTTACAACGCAGGAGTGTTCACATGCAATCTCATCATCTATCTCCGATCCAGGGCGTCTGGGTGCCTCTGGTCACGCCGTTTTCCGGCGGCGCCGTGGATGGCGGGGCCTTGCGCCGCCTGGTGCGCCACTATGCCGCCGCGGGCGTGGACGGGCTGGTCGTGTGCGGCAGCACCGGCGAGGCCGCGTCGCTGGATGACGCCGAACAGCTGGCGGTGCTGGACGCCGTGCTGACCGAGGCCGGCAGGCTGCCCGTCATCATGGGCCTGGCGGGCAACCATCATGGACACGTGATGCAGCGCCTGGCCGCCTTCGGCACGCGTCCGTTGGCCGGCATCCTGGCGCCCGCGCCGTACTACGTGCGCCCCGGCCAGGAAGGCGCCGCCGCCTATTTCCGCTGCCTGGCCGATGCCTCGCGCTTCCCCCTGGTGCTCTACGATATTCCCTATCGCACCGGCACGACGCTGGATACAGCGACCTTGCTGGCGCTGGCCGCGCATCCCAATATCGCGGCGATCAAGGACTGCGGCGGCTCGCTGGAAAAGACGATTGCGCTGATCGCCGACGGCAACATGCACGTGCTGGCGGGCGAGGACCTGCAGGCGTTGTCCTTGATGAGCCTGGGGGGCGCAGGCATGATCGCGGCCGCGGCGCATATCCGTCCCGACCTGTTCGTGGCCATGCACCAGGCCGTGAAGGCACAGCAGTTGGACTTGGCCCGCAAGCTGTTCCACGCGCTGGTCCCCATCATCCAGCTGACCTTCGCCGAGCCCAATCCCGGTCCCTTGAAGGCGCAACTGGGGCGCCAGGGCCTGCTGAGCGAGGAACTACGCATGCCCATGCCGCCCGCCAGCATCGCCTTGGCCGCGCGCATGGACGCCGCCGTGGCGGGGTTGAACCGGCAATATCCTTGCCAGTAGCCCGAACTTGGTGAGCAGTCCGTCAGCTTTGTGGTGTTCGGATTCATTTAGTAATAAATGTCCTACCGGGAAGCTGACGGATTGCTTATCATGCGGCCATTCTTCGGGTGAAACAAAACGTTCATGGCCCAAGCTTTTGTAGCCTTGTCCGCCTGGCAAGTCATGCTGGCGGGCCTGCTTTTCTTCAGCGGCATCTATCTGGTGTTCGGTGCGGCCACCTGGCTGCTGACGCAGCACATCCTGCCCGCGTTGGGCATCGGGCGTCCGCTGGATCCGCGCCCGCTGGCGCCGGGCCAGTTGCGGCGCGAATTCGCGCAGTCCGGCCTGTCCATCCTGCTGTTCGGCACCGGCATGATTTTCCCGTGGGGCCTGTTGCAGCTGGGCTGGGCGCACCTGGACCCGGATGCGAGCTGGCAAAAGATCACGCTCGAGATCCTGGTGCTGGTGGCCTGGAACGACGTGCATTTCTGGATCAACCACCGCCTGCTGCACACCAAGCTGCTGCGCCGCTTCCACCTGCCGCATCACCGCTCGGTCGTGACCACGCCGTTCTCGACCTACAGCTTCCATCCCATCGAAGCGCTGATGCTGGGCAACGTGATCATGTTGCCCATGGTGCTGCATGACTTCAGTTTCTGGTCGCTGGCATCGGTGCCGCTGTTCAGCCTGTTCTTCAATTGCATCGGCCACGCCAACTACGACTTCTTTCCCAACGTGTCCTACGCGCACTGGTTCGCCGCCAGCCGCAGGCATCACCTGCACCACGCCTGCTACAACGGCAACTACGGCTTCCAGTTCACCTTCATGGACCGCCTGTTCCGCACCCGCCTCAAGGCCGAGGCAGCGCAGTCCCAGCTGAATGCTTTCCGGCAGCGAGAATCGCTTGGCGGGCGCGCGTAAGCGGCAGCGCCGCCTGCCGTCGCTGCGCAGCCGGCGCGACTGGCAAAGCCTGGCCTACCTGGCCGCGTTGCCGGCGCTGGCGGCGTGGCAGTGGGTGCACGGCTTCTGGTGGCCGCTGTACGGCCTGATGCTGTTCCTGACCCTGGGCGTGGGCGTCATCCACCACAACCATACGCACATCCGCATGTGGCGCGGACGCTGGATCAACCGCGCGACCGATTTCTGGATCACGCTGCTGCAAGGGCATCCGACCTTCGTGTTCTATCCGGCGCACGTGGCCAATCACCATCGGTACAAGCACGGCGCGCGCGACGTGGCGCGCACTTACCGCTTCGGCGGCGACACCAACCATCTGTGGGGCTACCTGATCCATCCATTGCAGGCGGGTTGGGTGCTGTATCCCTTGTTCTTCGCGTGGCTGGGCCGCTTGTACCGGCATTGGCCGGGCGCCTGGCGCTATTGCATGGCGCAGTACGGCGTATGGTTGGGCCTGTGGGGCGGGCTGCTGGCCGTAAACCCCATGAAGGCGCTGCTGTTCGTCATCGTGCCGCAGCTGCATGGGTTGCACTGGCTGCTGGCTACCAACTACCTGCAGCATGCGCACGCCGACGGCGGGCCGCGGTCCGTCGCGGGCCTGAACTATGCGCGAAATTTCGAAGGGCTGGTCAATCCGCTGCTCTTCAACATTGGCCTGCACACCGCCCACCACGAGCATCCGCGGGCGCACTGGTCCGAACTGACGCGCCTGCACCGCGAGCAATACCGCAACCGCGTGAATCCGGCCTTGAACGAGCCGGGCCTCACGCCCTATATGTTCCGCGTGTTCGTGCTGGGCGCCTTCATGCCGCGCTTTCGCAGCCGTTCATGCATGGCGCCCGAGCACATCCGCTAGCGCCGCACTCCCTACATCCACCAGAGGCCTCTCATGCCCATTGCGTTTCATCGTGTCTACCTGGAAAGCGCCGGCTACTTCATGCCGGGCGAGCCCGTGTCCAACGATGCCATGGACAGCTACATCGCGCCGCTGAACCGCATGTCCAGCCGCATCAAGAGCCGCATCCTGGCCGAGAACGGCATCAAGCAGCGCTACTACGCGATCGATCCCGAGGGCGCCACGGTATTCACCAACGCGCAGCTCGCGGCCAACGCCATCCGCGATTGCCTGCGGCGCAACGACAGCGACCTGTCCGCCGTGTCGCTGCTGGCCAGCGGCTCGTCGGGCGGGGACGCGTTGATGCCGGGTTTCTCCAACATGATCCAGGGCGAGCTGGCCGCGCATCCGATGGAAACCCTGTCGGTGCACGGCATTTGCGCGGCGGGCGTGTCGGCGATCCAGACGGCCGCGCAGGGCGTGGAGCTGGGCGGACACGCCAGCGCCCTGGCGGTGGCCAGCGAGCTGCCGTCGCGGCTGTTCAAGCGCTCGCGCTTCGCGGCGCGCGGCTACGACGCCGACTTCGACGCGCATTTCCTGCGCTGGATGCTGTCGGACGGCGCGGGGGCGGTGTTGTTGGGCAACAGCGGACGGCCCTTGCCGGGCGCCTCGCAAGGCGTGCGCCTGCGTCTGAAGTGGGTGCATCAGCGTTCGTTCTCGGGCGACTATCCGGTGTGCATGCAGCTGGGCCTGTCGGCCGACCGGGCCAAGGGTCATCTGGACTATCCGTCGTGGAACGAGGCCGAGGCCGATGGCGCGCTGTCCTTGCGCCAGGACATCCGCCTGCTGCCGCATCTGTTCGACATCGGCATCCATGAATACGCCAAGCTGGTGCGCGACGGCTGGGTGGATCCGGACCAGGTGGACCACTTCCTGTGCCATTACTCGTCGGAGAAGTTCATCCCCGTGGTGGAAGACTTGATGGAGAAGGCCGGCCTGGTGATCCCGCGTGAACGCTGGTTCAGCAACCTGGCATGGCGCGGCAACACCGGCGCGGCGTCCATCCTGATCATGCTGGCCGAATTCCTGGAAACGCGCGAAGTGAAGCCAGGTGAGCAGATCTTCTGCTACATCCCGGAATCGGGCCGCTTCATGGCCGCGTACATGCTGCTGGAAGCCGAGGCCGTGCACGCGCCGCAGATCGCCGTGGGCGCGCCCGCAGCGACTGCCGCGCGCGAGGACGCGAACAGCGACGACGCCGCCGCGATCGCGCCGCCGCACGATCCGGACATGGCGCCGCAAGGCCTGGGCCAGCTGCTGACCGAACTGGCCGCGATCTGGCACGACTACCGTTCGCGCGTATGGCGCACGCCGGTGGTGCGGCGCCTGCGCAACCGCCAGTTCCAGACGGCCGACTATCTGAACTGGATGGAGAACTGGATTCCGCAGGTGCGCGAGGGCAGCAAGTGGATGCGCGAAGGCGCGGCCTCGCTGACGGAGCAATACGCGCCGCTCGCGGCATTGATCGATACGCACGCCGGCGAAGAACAGAACGATTTCCAGATCCTGTTCCAGGACTACCGCAACGCGGGCGGTCCGGTGGACAGCATCGACGCCCTGCGCCGCAATCCCGGCGGCGAGGCGCTCAATGCCTATCTGCACGGCCTGGCCGCCACGCGCGATCCCATCGGCTTGTTGGGCGCCATCTACATCATCGAGGGCACCGGGCAGCGCATCGTGCCGGCGCTGCTGCCGTTGCTCAAGGCCAGCCTGCAACTGCCGCCGGACGCCTTCCGCTTCCTGGAATACCACGGCCACAACGACGAGCACCATCTGGCGCGCTGGCTGTCGGCGGTGGAACTGGCGCTGGACTGCGACGAGGATGGCCGCGCCGAACAGCGCATCGTCGACACCGCGCGCCGCACGGCCGCGCTGTACCTGATGCAGTTCCACCACGTGATGGAAGGCGACGCGTGATGAGCCAAGAGCCCGAATTCCTTGCCAAACCGCACGATCCCGCCGACCCCAGCCCCTGGCTGGCGCTCTACCTGGACCGCAGCACGCCTCTGCCGGACAAGGTCAAGAAGGCCTGGCTGACGGATTCCAGCTGCGCTTCGCGCCAGTATCTGCTGCCCTTTCTGCGGCCGCTGGCGCGCGCCTTCATCATCCTGATCCAGGTCATCAAGACCTTTCTGCCGCGCCGCTGGTCGCATTCCAAGCTGCTGCACCGCATCCTGGCCTGGGGCCTGAAGCGCTTCGTGTCGCCCGAGGCCAACTGGCTGATCCTGCGCCACTTCCACCTGGGCGCGCAGATACTGTCGTTCATCGCGGCCAACTCGCCGGTGCGTGTCACCACCACGCCGCTGGAGCCGCGCGATATCGACGATCTAAAGGACGAACTCTTCGTCAAGCACGACCTGAACCTGTTCAACTTCGTCATCCGCTTGAACCAGGCGTTGCGCGACGCAGGCGTGGAAATGCATGCGCCGGAACGGGTCGATTTTTCGATGATCCGCGATCCGGACCTGCTGCTCGAAGACATGCCGCAGGGCAAGCTGAACTTCCTGGACCTGCAAAGCGCGATCGAACTCTTCACGCCGCTGTATCAGCTGATGCTGACCGACAACGACTTCTGGCGCGCGGCCAATTCGCTGCAGCTGGACGAGACCATCGGCATCTACGCGGCCAAGCTGCTGGGTGCGCCGCAGCACCTGATCCTGGTCAACAACAACCATCCGCTGGTGCCGATGTCGACCCTGCGCGCAGGCTACCGGCTGGTGCTGCACGGGCTGTCCACCGAGATGCTGCACAGCCTGCTGATGGAAATGAAAGAGGCGCAGCAAGGCGGCGAGCCGCCCGCGCCGATCGCCTGAGGCCTTAGCGCTTTTCTGCGTACACGCCGAAGCGCTGCAGCTGCGCTTCGCTGTTGGAGATTTCGCGCAGGCTTTCCTCGCCGCTGTGCGCGACCAGCAGGGCGGCCAGCGTCTGCGCGATGGACAGCGCAGGCACCACCGAGGGAAACAGCGAGGGCGTGTCGTTGGCCACCAGCAGCAGCGCCTTTGCGCCTGGGGCAATCGGCGACACCGCGCTGTCGGTGACCGCCACCACGCCGGCGCCGCGTTCATGCGCGAATTCCACGGCCGTGACTGCCGCCTGCGCATAAGGTGCCTGGCTGAAGGCGATCAGCGCGTCGTCCGGCCCGATGCGGCGCAGTTCATCGGCCAAGGTGCCGCCTACGCCGCTGAGCAACGTGACCTTGTCCAGGAACATGCCGCAGGCATAGCTGAAGTGATAGGCCGCTGGATACAGGCTGCGCAGGCCGATGACGTAGATGCGGCGCGCGCCCGCCAGCAGGCCGTGCGCGGCCTTCAGCGCGGGCAGGGCGGCGGGGCCGAGGCTGCTGCCCAGGTTGCGCACTTCGGCATCGAGGATGTCGGCGACCAGGCCCGCGTCGGCGTCGTGCTGTGGGCGCTTGCGCAGGGCGGTGGCGCGGCCGGAAAAGCTCGACCCGCCCGCGGCCAGCCAGTCGCGGTACGGCTGGCGGAACGCCTCGTAGGTATCGAATCCCAGTTGCCGAGCCAGTCGCAGCATGACACCGGCCTGGACGCCGGCATGGCCCGCCGCGGCGCGCATCGACTCCAGGGCGATGTCCTTGGGATGATCGATCGCATAGCGGGCCGCCTGCCGCAGCTTGGGCGGCAGGGCGGAAAACTGGGCTTCGATCAGTTTGTCGATGGCGGCTTTATCCATCTGCGCTCCGTGTAAGGTGCCGCGTATTATGGCGTATCGTCCGCCAACGCCAGATCGATGGCGCGGGCCAGCGCATCGGCCGCGAACGCCAGCTCATCAGCCGTGCTGAGGTAGGGCGGCGCCAGCAGCACGTGGTCGCCGAGCTTGCCGTCCACCGTGCCGCCGCCCGGATAGCACAGCAGGCCCAGGTCGCGCGCCTGGGCCTTGATGCGTGCATGCAGCCGGCGCTGCGGCGCGAACGCGCGCAGGCTGCCGGGATCCTCGGCCAGCTCCACGCTCCAGAACATGCCGCGGCCGCGGATGTCGGCCACGTGTGGATGCTTTTCCAGGCGCGCCGCCAACATGGCGCCGAACTCCGCGCCCATGTCCGCCACGCGTTCCACCAGCTTGTCGCGCAGCACGATGCGCTGCACCGCGAGCGCCGCGGCGCAGGCCACCGGGTGGCCGACATACGTGTAGCCATGCTGGAACGCGCCCGAGCCCGCGTTGATGGCCCCGATGACGCGGTCATGCGCCAGCACGGCGCCGATCGGCAGATAGCCCCCGCCCAAGCCCTTGGCCAGCGTCAGCAGGTCCGGCACCACGCCTTCCTGTTCGAAGGCGTGATAGCTGCCGGTGCGGCCCAGTCCGCACATGACCTCGTCCAGGATCAAGAGCACGCCGTGGCGGTCGCACACCTGGCGGATCTTGCGGAAGTAGCCGGGTACGGGCGCGACGGTGCCGGCGGTGGCGCCGACCACGGTTTCGGCGATGAAGGCGGACACGGTGTCCGGGCCTAGGCGCAGGATCTCGGCGTCCAGTTCCCCGGCCAGGCGGTCGCTGTACTGCTCGTCCGTTTCGCCGGCCTCGCGGTAATGCAGGGCAAAGCAGGGCGAGACGTGGTGGCTTTCGATCAGCACGGGCTGGTACAGGGCGCGCCGGCCCGCGTTGCCGCCCACCGACAAGGCTGCCAGCGTGTTGCCGTGATAGCTCTGGCGCCGCGCGATGTAGCGGTAGCGTCCCGGCTCGCCGCGTTCAACATGGTATTGGCGCGCCATCTTCAAGGCGGTCTCTACCGCTTCCGAACCGCCCGAAACGAAATAGGCGTTGCCCAGGCCGGCCGGGCTGTTGGCCGCCAGCAACTCGGCCAGTTCTTCAGCCGCCGGCGTGGTGAAGAAGCTGGTGTGCGCGTACTCCAGCGCGTCCAGCTGCGCGACGGCGGCAGCGCGCACTTCGGGGTGCGCATGTCCCAGGCACGAGACCGCCGCGCCGCCCGAGGCGTCGAAGTAGCGCCGGCCCTCCTGGTCGATGATGAAGCAGCCTTCGCCTTTGACGGCGACGGGCAGGGGGCTGGCATTGCGATGAATGATGCGGCTCATGATGGGGGGCGGCGACTCGTGGTCTGGTTTGTCAAATAAAACACATGGTATATTTATTGTAAAAATAAACCAAACGGTTTTATTGCCGCATTGGCCGTTGCATCGTCATCATTCGCTCAAGGGGGCGTCATGAAGTTTTCCCATCTGTTGCGTGGCTGGACTCTAGGGATTGCGGCGGCTGCCGCGTTGGGCGCGGCCGGGCAGGCCGACGCCGCCTGGCCGGAACAGCCGGTGCGGCTGGTGGTGCCGTTCGCCGCCGGCGGCACGACCGACCTGCTGGGCCGCCTGATGGCCGAGGGTCTGGGCGCCGAACTCGGCCAATCCGTGGTGGTGGTCAACAAGGCCGGCGCGGGCGGCAGCCTGGGCGCGTCCGAGGTGGCGCACGCGCAGCCGGACGGCTACACCCTGCTGCTGGGCACGCCCGGCACGCAGATCATCAATGCCTACGTCTACAAGAAGATCGGCTACGACCCGGTCAAGGACTTCGCGCCGGTCGCCTATGTGGCGCAGGTGCCCAACGTGGTGCTGACGCATCCCGGGTCCGGCCTGAAGAACATGGACGACCTGCTGCGCACCGCGCGCGCGGAGCCCGGGCGGCTGAACTGGGGTTCGCCGGGCGTGGGCAGTTCGGGCCATCTGGCGCTGGAGATGATCAAGCGCATGGGCAAGGTGGACATCCGCCACGTGCCGTACAAGGGCGCCAGCCAGGCCAACAACGATCTGCTGGGCGGGCAGATCGATCTGTCCGCCGACAACCTGCCCACCGCCTTGCCCTTGATCAAGGCGGGCAAGCTGGTGGCTCTGGGCGTGACTTCGGCCCAGCCGGTGCCCGCCGCGCCGGGCGTGGTCGCCATCGCGCAGTCCGTGCCGGGCTTCGAGCTGACCTCCTGGTTCGTGGTGATGGCGCCCGCCGGCACGCCGCAAGCGGTCATCGACAAGCTCAACGCCGCCGCCCAGCGCGTGCTGGATGCGCCCGCCACGCGTGAACGGCTGGCAGCCTTGGCCGCGCAGCCCATCGGCGGCACGCCGCAAGCCTTGGCGCAGCATCTGCAGACGGAACGCGAGAAGTACCGCGTCCTGATCGAAGGCACCGACATCCGTCCGGAATAAGCGGGGAAACGCATGGGCAAGGGCATGAAGAAAAGGCTGGCGGTGGCGCGCTTCTGGTACGAAGGCAACGCCTTCTGCCCGGTGCCCTGCACCATGGCGGATTTCGAACGGCGCGAGTGGCGCAAGGGCGGCGACGCCCTGGCCGCCGCCGCTGGCACGGCCACCGAACTGGGTGAAGTGGCCGAGTTCGCCCGCGCGCATCCGGATTGGGAGGTCGTGGCCCTGCGCTGCGCATCCGCCCTGCCTGGCGGGCCGATAGTAGACGCCGTGCACCGCGCCTTTACCGAAGAGGTACTGGCCGAGCTGGTCGCGGACGACGCCGGCTGGGACGCCGTCTACCTGTCGTTGCACGGCGCCGCCATCACCGACCTGCGCCAGACGCCCGACCTGGACTTCGTGCGCGCCGTGCGGGCCCTGTTGCCCGGCGTGCCCCTGGGCGCGAGCTTCGACCTGCACGCGAACCTGGCCCCTGAACTGGGCAGTCTGCTGGATTGCGCCAGCGGCTACAAGACTTATCCCCACATAGACATGCGCGAGGCGGCGGGGCGGGTGCTCGACATGCTGCTGCGCGCGCAGGCCGGCACGCTGTCGCCGCGGGTGCTGGTGACCAAGCCGGATTTGCTGTTGTCCAGCTTCAACATGCGCACCGATGCCGGCCCGATGCGCGAGCTGCAGGATCTTGCCGCAGCGCAGGTACGAGAAGGCGTGGCCGAAGTCTCCGTGTTCGGCGGCTTTCCGTACGCGGATACCGTCGATACCGGCGCATCGGTGCTGGTGGTGGCCGACACGGCCCGCGATACCGCGGGCGCGCAGGCGCAGGCCGCGGCCGAGACCATGATGGCCGCCATGCGGCGTCTGGCGCCCGCGTTTGCGGTCACTCTGCCGACACCGCAAGAGGGCCTGGCGCAAGCCGTGGAGGCGGCGCGCGCCGGCGGCCTGGTGGCCGTTACCGATCCAGGCGACAACCCGCTGTCGGGAGGCGTGTGCGACACACCGGAACTGTTCCGCGCCTTGCTGGATGCGCAGATCGATCTGTCTTGTGTGTTCGCCAGCTTCGCGGATCCGGATGCGGTTAGGCGCGCGTACGAAGCAGGTCTGGGCGGCGATTGCGAATTGGACCTGGGTGGCCGCGTAAGCCGCGATTTCGGTCCGCCAGTGCGTGCGGCATTCCGGGTCGAACGCTACACCGACGGCGAATTCAGCAACACCGGGCCGATGGAAACGGGCGTTCGCACGCGTTGCGGTCGCACCGCGCTGCTGTCGCTGCGCGACCGGCCCAACGTGCAGGTCATCATTACCGAACTGGTGGCGCCGGCCAATGATCCGGGCTTCTTCACCCTGCATGGCATCGACCTCGATCAGGTACGGCTGCTGTGCGTGAAGGCCAAGAACCACTTCCGCGCGGCCTTCCTGCCGCTGTGCGCCGCGATCATCGACGTCGACGCGCCTGGACCCGCGGCGCTGGACCTGCGGCTGCTGCCGTTCCGGCATGCGCGCCAAGGCGCAGCCAGCGACGCGCAAGACTGGCGGAAATAGCGGCGCGGATCCGCGCGCCTTGGTGTTGACCCTGCGTTACACGGCAAGGGCCTTGCGCTATATTGCGACCCTTGCCCCGCAGGCCCGCCGGGCGGCGTCCGCGCTGTCGTATCCCTCTTCCGGAAGTCGTTTACATGCCCCAGACACTTGAAGTCATCGCCACTCTCCTGTTCGCCGTGGCGGTTCTTCATACCTTCTCGGTTCCCTTCTTCGCGCGGCTCGCGCATCGTGGCGGACCGCATGCGGGCATCTGGCATCTGTTCTCCGAAGTCGAGGCCGTGTTTGGCGTCTGGGCCTTCGTGCTGATCGTGGCGATGGCGGCGCTGTCGGGTCCGTCGCATGCCATCGAGTACATGGACACGCGCAACTTCACCGAGCCGCTGTTCGTCTTTGTGATCATGGTGGTGGCGGCCAGCCGGCCGATCCTTGAACTGGTGGGGACGCTGGTGCGGCTGGTGGCGCGGGCGCTGCCGCTGCCGCGCGAACTCGCCACCTTCTTCGTCGTGATGTCGCTGGTGCCGCTGGGCGGCTCCTTCATCACCGAACCGGCCGCCATGACGCTGGCTGCCATCCTGTTGCGCGACGCCTACTTCCGCAGCAGCGGGCGCGCGGGCTTCAAGTACCTGACTCTTGGCGTGCTGTTCGTCAACGTCTCCATCGGCGGCGTGCTGACCTCCTATGCCGCGCCGCCCGTGCTGATGGTGGCCTCCACCTTCGGCTGGGACTCGGCCTTCATGGCCCAGCACTTCGGCTGGCGCGCCGCGATCGCGGTCTGCCTGAACGCGGCCCTCCTGACCTTCATCTGCCGCAAGGCGCTGCTGGAGCGCTCGGTGGGCACGGGCGGCGGCGTGGACGCGCCGGAAGGCGGCGATGCGCGCGGACCGGTGCCGCTGCTGGTCATGCTGGTGCATCTGGTCTTCCTGGTCGCCGTGGTGCTCAGCGCGCACCATCCGGCCATCTTCCTGGGCTTGTTGATGATGTTCATCGGCTTTGCCGAAGCCTATAAGCGCTACCAGAGCCGCCTGATGATCAAGGAAGGCCTGATGGTGGGCTTCTTCCTGGCCGGCCTGGTGGTGCTGGGCGGCCTGCAGAAATGGTGGCTGCAGGACCTGCTGGGCGGGCTCGAGCCCTTCGTGCTGTTCTGGGGCGCCACCGCGCTCACCGCCATTACCGACAACGCCGCGCTGACCTACCTGGGTTCGCTGGTCGAAGGCACCAACGAGGCCTGGCGCTACATGCTGGTGGCCGGCGCGGTCACGGGCGGGGGCCTGACGGTGATCGCCAACGCGCCCAATCCTGCCGGCTTCGCCATCCTGAAGAACCACTTCCCGGACGGCAGCATTTCGTCGGGGCGGCTGTTCCTGTCGGCCCTGGCGCCGACCCTGGTGGCGGCCGTCATGTTCCTGCTTCCCGTATAGGGCGACGGGGCCGGAAAACCGGCTGGCGGCGTCCTTGAGGCGCCGCCCCAGGTGGGCTGCCGGGGGCGGACACCGGCCGTTCACGAAAAACCGCTAAAATTCAAGACTTTCCCGTATTTTTTCCGGCCTTGCCCGCCCGCCGCTTCCGTTCGGATTCAATCCGGCCCCGGACATCGCGTCCGGCGACAGCGGCTTTTGATACGCCGGGCCCGCGCCTGGGAGTCCTAGATGCCCATTTACGCTTACAAGTGCAGCGCCTGCGGCCATGCCAAAGACGTCTTGCAGAAGATTTCCGATGCGCCGCTTTCGGTTTGCCCCGAATGCGGCCAAAGCACGTTCTCCAAGCAGGTGACCGCGGCTGGATTCCAGCTCAAGGGCTCCGGCTGGTATGTCACGGACTTCCGCGGCAACGGCAACGGCAACGGCGCCAGCCAGGGTGCGGCTGCGGCCAGCACGCCGGCGGCGCCCGCTGAAAGCGCCGCGCCTGCAGCCCCGGCCGCCCCGGCGACGCCTGCCGCCGGTAGCGCCGCCTCCTAGAGCACACGCGATGCGTATGCGCGTCATCAAGAAGTACTTCATCACCGGCCTGCTGATCTGGGTTCCCCTGGTCATCACGGTGTGGGTGCTGGGCTTGCTGGTCGCGACCCTTGAAGGGTTCGTGCCAGGCTTCCTGTCGTCCGAATCGCTGTTCGGCATCGACATTCCCGGCTTCCGCTTCGTGCTGGTCATCGTGGTGGTGCTTCTGACGGGCGTGTTCGCCGCCAACCTGATCGGCCGCACCATGGTGGATCAGTGGGAAAATATGCTGGGCCGCATACCCCTGGTGCGCTCGATCTACAACTCGGTCAAGCAGGTCAGCGATACCGTGCTTGCGCCCAACGGCCAGGCCTTCCGGCGCGCGGTGCTGGTGCAGTATCCGCGCGCGGGCAGCTGGACCATTGCTTTCGTTACCGGCTCGCCCAGCGGCGAAGTGGCCGACCGGCTGCCCGGCGACCACATCAGCGTGTACGTGCCGACCACGCCGAATCCCACGTCCGGCTTCTTCCTGATGGTCCCGCGCGCTGACGCGATGGATCTTCAGATGAGCGTGGACGCGGCATTGAAGTACATCGTTTCCATGGGCGTAGTCGCGCCGGTTCAGGCGGCGACGCCCGCGGACCGGCCGGCCGCTCCCGTCCCGGCTCCTGGCGTGCAGGACACGCCTCGCGCCGATTCGTAACCCTTACGCTATAACCAAGCACATAAACGGAGTCATCCCGCATGCGTACCTGCTACACCGGCCAGGTTTGCCGTGACCATCTCGGCCAGACCGTCACCCTGTACGGCTGGGTGAACCGCCGCCGCGACCACGGCGGGGTCATCTTCATCGACCTGCGCGACCGCGCGGGCCTGGCGCAGATCGTGTTCGATCCGGACAACGCCGCCTTCGCCACCGCGGAGCGCCTGCGCAACGAATTCTGCGTCCGCGTCACCGGCCTGGTGCGCGAGCGTCCGGCGGGCACCGCCAACGCCGAACTGGCTTCGGGTGAAATCGAAGTGCTCTGCAAGGAAGTCGAGATCCTGAACGCGTCGGTCACGCCGCCGTTCCAGCTGGATGACGACAACCTCTCGGAAACGACGCGCCTCACGCATCGCGTGCTGGACCTGCGCCGTCCGCAGATGCAGCGCAATCTGATGTTGCGCTATCGCGTGTCGATCGAAACGCGCAAGTTCCTGGACCAACTGGGTTTCATCGACATCGAAACCCCGATGCTGGCCAAGAGCACGCCCGAAGGCGCGCGCGACTACCTGGTGCCCTCGCGTGTGAACGCTGGCCATTTCTTCGCGTTGCCGCAATCGCCGCAGCTGTTCAAGCAGATGCTGATGGTGTCGGGCTTTGACCGCTACTACCAGATCACCAAGTGCTTCCGCGACGAAGACCTGCGCGCCGACCGCCAGCCTGAATTCACCCAGATCGACTGCGAAACCTCGTTCCTGAACGAATTCGAGATCCGTGAAATCTTCGAGAACCTGATCCGCCACGTGTTCAAGGTGGTGCAGGGCGTCGACCTGGCTTCGCCGTTCCCGATCATGCCGTGGACCGAAGCCATGCGTCGCTACGGTTCGGACAAGCCGGACCTGCGCGTGAAGCTCGAATTCACTGACATGACCGACGTCATGCGCGATGTGGACTTCAAGGTGTTCGCCGCCGCCGCCACGGCGCCCGGCAGCCGCGTGGTCGCCTTGCGCGTGCCCGGCGGCGCCGAAATGTCGCGCAGCGAGATCGACGGCTACACCCAGTTCGTCGGCATCTATGGCGCCAAGGGCCTGGCCTACATCAAGGTCAACGAAGTGGCCAAGGGCCGCGAAGGCCTGCAATCGCCCATCGTCAAGAACCTGCATGACGCTGCCCTGGCCGAACTGGTCAAGCGCACCGGCGCGCAAGATGGCGACATCATTTTCTTCGGCGCGGATCGCGAGAAGGTCGTCAACGACGCCATCGGCGCGCTGCGCGTGAAGATCGGTCACAGCGAATTCGGCAAAAAGACCGGTTTGTTCGAAGCCGGTTGGCAGCCGCTGTGGGTGGTCGACTTCCCGATGTTCGAATACGACGAGGAAGACGGCCGCTACACCGCCGCCCACCACCCCTTCACCAGCCCGAAGGATGGCCACGAAGACTTCCTGGAAACCGATCCCAGCAAGGCGTTCGCCAAGGCTTACGACATGGTGCTGAACGGTTGGGAAATCGGTGGCGGCTCGGTCCGTATCCACCGCGAGGAAGTGCAGAGCAAGGTGTTCCGCGCGCTCAAGATCGGCGCCGAGGAAGCACGCGAGAAGTTCGGCTACCTGCTGGATGCGCTGCAGTATGGCGCGCCTCCGCATGGCGGCATCGCCTTCGGCCTGGACCGCATCGTCACGATGATGACCGGCGCCGAATCGATCCGCGACGTGATTGCCTTCCCGAAGACCCAGCGTGCCCAGGATCTGCTGACCCAGGCGCCCTCGGAAGTCGACGAGAAGCAGCTGCGCGAACTGCACATCCGCTTGCGCAACGTAGAACAGAAGTAGTCCCCCCCGAAGCGCCGGAGGCGCTTCCCCCCCAGGGGGGCGCCGCTACGGACCGGCGGAGCCCGGATCCGTGCGGCCCGGCTTGGGGGGCGTTGTTTGCTTGCGGCGTGGGGTGCTCGACTGGGCGCTGGGACCTGTTGCTGCTTGAGGGCGGGGTCAGCGCCGCGGCGGTGGGAACGGTCTTCTGAATTGGAGTAATCTGGCAAACGCCGCCTGATTTTGGCGGTGCTGGCCGGGCTTCTTTTTTTGCGGTGGCCGGCGGTTCCCAAGTTTTGAAAGGCGCCATTTTTCCATGTCGCTCATCCGCGTCGTCAGCTACAACATACACAAGGGCCGCTCGGCATTGGGCCGGCGCGACTCCCTGAACGAATTGCGTCTGGGCCTTTATGGCCTGCGTCCGGATCTGGTCTTCCTGCAAGAGGTCCAGGGCCGCAATGAGCAGAAATCGCTGCTCGATGCCCAGCACGAATCCCTTGCCGCCGCCTTGCGGCTGGATGTGGCCTACGGCCGCAATGCCATCCGCCATGAGACGGACCACGGCAACGCGCTGTTGTCGCGCTTTCCCATTCTTGACCACGAAAACCTGGATATTTCCGACCACCGGCTGGAGCAGCGCGGGTTGTTGCACGCCCGTATCGAGCTGGGCGGGCGTGCCGTGCATTGCTTCGTCGTGCACCTGGGCCTGTTCGCCGGCAGCCGCAGTCGCCAGATCCTGGCGCTGACCGAGCGCATCCGGCGCATGGTGCCGGATGGCGAGCCCATCCTGATCGCGGGCGATTTCAATGATTGGGGCGACCGCCTGGCGCCGCTGTTCGTGCAGCAGCTGGGTCTGTACGAAGTGTTCTCGCATGCCCCGCGCAGCCATGGCGGCGGATTGCCGCGCCTGCGCGATTCGGTCAAGCGCCTGAGCAATGCCCTGCGCGGGCTGCCCAATGGCGGCGTCTCCGTCATGGAACGCACCAACCAGCTCGGCATGGGCGACAGTTCGCGCCTGTTGCTGCCGCCGCCGCGCACCTTCCCCGCGGTGTTCCCGTGGTTCCGCCTGGACCGCATCTACCAGCGCGGCTTCGCCGTGCGCAGCGCCCGCGTGCTGCGCGGCCGCGAATGGGCCAGGCTTTCTGATCATTCCCCCTTGCTGGCCGAGCTGGAACTGCCGTGAGGGCAGAGCAGTCCAAGCTGGACTGGACGCAGGGCAACGACATCCGGTTGCTCCAGAACGGCGCCGACTTTTTTCCCGCGCTGTGCGCGGCCATCGACGCCGCCCAGGTCAGCGTGCACCTGGAAACCTACATCTTCACGCCGGACCGCACCGGTTCCCAGGTGCTGGACTGCCTGGAGGCCGCCGTGCGGCGCGGGGTCAAGGTGCGTGTCGTGCTGGACGGCTTCGGCAGCGCCGAGTTCGTCGATCCCTTGCGCACGCGCCTGACCAACGCCGGCGCGCAGTGCCGCATCTTCCGGCCCGAACCGCGCTGGTTCGCGCGCTACATCCCGTCGCGCAGTCGCCTGCGGCGCCTGCACCGCAAGGTTACGGTGGTGGATGGACGCATCGCCTTCATCGGCGGCATCAACATCATCGACGATTACGATGACCAGGATCCGACGGACGGCATCACGGGGCCGCGCTTCGATTTCGCGGTTCAGGTGCAGGGGCCGCTGGTCACCGAAGCCTCCTATGCCCAGGAACTGCTGTGGGTGCGGCTGAACTGGGCGCGCCTGCGGCGCCATCCGCGCGACTGGAACCGCATGCGCCTGCTGAAGCCGCGCCACGCTTCCGTTGCGCCCTGTGGCGACCTGCGCGCGGCGCTGGTGCTGCGCGACAACCTGCGCTTCCGCCAGACCTTCGAACGCGCCTACCTGTACGGCATCGCGCATGCGCGCCGCGACATCCTCATTGCCAACGCCTATTTCTTCCCCGGCCGCCAGTTCCGCCGCGCGCTCGCCAAGGCCGCCGCGCGTGGCGTGCGCGTGCGCCTGCTGCTGCAGGGCAAGATCGAATACCGCATGCAGTACCACGCCACGCGCTCGCTGTACGACCAGCTACTGCGCGACGGCATCGAGATCTACGAATACATGCCGAGCTACCTGCACGCCAAGGTGGCAGTCATCGACAACGTGGCGACGGTGGGGTCGTCCAACCTGGACCCCTTCAGCCTGCTGCTGGCGCGCGAAGCCAATGTGGTGGTGGACGACCAGCCCTTCTCCTGGGACCTGCAGGAACGGCTGGAGGCGGCCATCCGGGAGGGCGGGCGCTTCATTCGGCCGATCGAATACCAGCGCCGCGGATGGTTGCGGCGTTGGGTCGACGCGGTTTCCTATACGCTGCTGCGCATCGGGGTGGCGTTGACGGGGACCTCGGACAAGTACTGAGCGCGGGGCGCTCAGGTACGCCGCTTGATCAAACCCAGCGCCAGCGCCGTGCCGACCAGGATGACGGCGGCGCCCGCCGCAATCGATGGCGTGATGCTCTCGTCCAGGAACCACGACCCCCACAGCACGCCGAAGACCGGCACCAGGAACGTCACGCTGACGGCGCCGGTCGGACCGACATTGGCGATCAGGCGGAAGAAGATGATGTAGGCTGCGCCCGTGCACACCACGGCCAGCAGAATGGTGGCGATCCAGGCCTGCATCGACGCGGGCGCCTCGGGCCAGTGAGTGACCGCCAGGGGCAGCAATACCAGCGTCGCGCCTATCATGCTGCCGGTGGCGTTGGCCAGCGCATCCACGCCGGTCAGGAAGCGCTTGGTCCAATTGGCCGCGATGCCGTAGAACACCGGCGCCGACACGGCCGCCAGCACCGCCGGCCCGGTGCCGCCATCGCTGAAGTTCAGCTTGTCCCACACCAGCACCACGATGCCGACCACGCCTATCATCAGCCCCAGGGAGCGCATCCAGGGCAGCTTGTCCTTGAGCCACAGCCAGCCGATGACCGCGCCCCACACCGGCGTCACCGCGTTGGCCACCGACAGGAAGCCGGCGCCCAGCGATTGCGCGGCGTAGGCGAACAACAGGAACGGCACGGCCGCGTTCAGCACGCCCACCATCAGCAAGGCCTTCCAGTGCCGCGCGATGACGGGCAGCTTGCCGCGCCACAGGGCGGCAGGCAGCAAGACCAGCGCGGCCAGGCCCACGCGCAGTTCGATCAGCGCAATCGGCCCGAATTCCGGCACCGCCAGGCGCATGAAAAGAAAGGAGCCGCCCCAGACGGCAGCCAGGAGCAGTAGATCCAGCAAGTTGCGTTGACGCATGTTCAGTCCCGCGTGGGGCTCATTTGCGGCTAGTGGCCAGGTTCTTCATCTTGACCCGGTAGGCCAGCAGGGCACAGGTCAGCGATAGGACGATACATAGCACCAAGCCCGCGCGCACTCCGTTTAGTACCGTGCTGTGCGAAATGATGATGCCAACCAAGGCCGTTCCCAGCGCGCTGCCGATGGCGCGCGTGGTCTGGACCAGCGCCGACGCCACGCCCACGTCGCGCCGCTCGCTCAGCATCTGCATGAACAAGGTCAGGTTTGGCAGCAGAAAGCCCAGCGCACAGCCATTGACGAAGAAGGCGGCCAGGATCCACCAGGCCGAGGTGCCCGGCGAGATCAGCAGCACCATCAGCGAACCCGCCGCCAGCAGGCAGCCGCCGAACACCATCAGGCGCTGCGGTTCGCTTTGCTTGGGAAACAGGCGGCCATTGATGATGCTGCCGACCGAAATCGCGGCGACCAGCGGCGTGAGCAGCAGCCCGGCTTCGCTGGGGGTGTAGTTCAGCACCTGTTGCAGCAGCAGTGGGCTGTAGAAGATCTGCACGAACATGACCGCGCCCACCATCATCGCCGCCAGATTCAGCAGCCGCGATTCCGCGCCGCCCAGCACTCGCAGCGGAAAGATCGGGGAACTTACGCGCCGTTCCGTGGGGATCAGGATGGCGATGGCCGCCACGCCCACCACGGCCAGGGTGAGTCCCAGCATGGGGCGGGCATGGTCGCCGCTGGCAAACGCCAGCTCCAGTGCGGCCAGCGGCGCACCCACCGCCAGGACCAGCAGAATGGCGCCCAGCCAGTCGATCTTGCGGCTGCCGTCGTGGATGGGGCGGATGCGGGGGAAATAGCGGGCCAGCAGGAAAAATGCGCCCGCGGCCGCGATCGGCGCGATGAAGAAGGCCGCCCGCCAGCCCAGCGCCTGCGTCGCCGCCCCGCCCAGCACCGGGCCGATGCCGCTGGCCATGGCGAACGCCGCCGACACCAGCGCCATCCAGCGCACCCGCTGCTTGGCGTCCGGAAACAGGTCCGCTGGCGCGGCGAACGCGGTCGCGATCATCATCCCACCGCCTATGCCTTGCAGCGACCGGAAGATGATCAGCTGGATCATGGTCTGCGACAGGCCACAGGCGATGGAGCCCAGCGCCACGATCAGCACCGACAGCAGCATCAGAGGCTTGCGGCCGAACATGTCGCCCAGCCGTCCGAAAATCAGGATGGACGCGGCGGTGGCCAGCAGGTAGCCGGTTCCAACCCAGGCATACAGCGCCATGCCATTGAGCGCCTCGGCCACGCGCGGCAGCGTGGTGCTGATGATGGTGGAATCCAGCGCGGCCAGGACCACCGTTGCCGAAACCCCCGCCATGCCCATCAGCAGGTCGCGTCGTGTATGGGCGGGGGCGGATGGAGACTGTGATTCGGATGGCGGCGTCATGCCGCACAGAATATCACCAGCGCCTCAGGGATTTCACTTATAGAAGGCGTGGTAACCCCAGAAAACCGCGATGACCAGCACCACCATGATCCACGACCAGCGCGAATTGGACAGTCCGCGCGGCTCCGGTTCGGGGGGAGGGGGCGGCGGCGCGAGACGGGGTTGGCCAGCCATGTGGTCGATGAAGGCGGCGAAGAACTTCTCGATGATCTTCTCGCCGGCTTTCAACACCAGGCCCTCGCCGCATTCGGCCAGTTTGCCTCCGGTCATCCCGGCGACGGTGTAGGCCACGCGGGTGCCTTGATCCTTGGTGCTGAGGTTGATCTGGGCGGTGCCGATGGCCAGACAGGCCGCGCGGCCTTTGCCTTCGAACACCAGGGTGCAACTATCGGGCGGGTTGACGTCCGACAGCAGGATCTCGCCGTCGTAGTCGGTATCCAGGCCGGCAATCTTGGCCCGCAGGGTGACGCCGTACTCCGTGTCGCTGCGTTTGTCGACAGCGATGCATCCGGGGATACATCGCTGCAGCACGGCCGGGTCCGTCAGAGCATCCCAAGTCTGGTGCTGGGTTGAAGGAATCCACTGGGCATCGGCAATGCGCATGGCTGTCTCCTTTCTGCAGACGTATGAGTCCATTGTGGACCACCCTGCAAGAAAACGCCATGCCAACCCGGTTGTTACTCGGCAGCGATGTTGATGTTTACCATTATTTGTAATTTGCATGAAAATACTGCCGGGCGCCGCTGGCCTGCGGTAGACCGGCCGCGTGCGTGCTATCATTCTATGTTATTCCGAATTTCATGATGCGACTATTGCGCTCTGAAAATTTGGCTGTTCATTTTGAATTTATTTCTTAAATATAGTTTCCCATAATTCGTCGGCATTGATACGCGCCGAAAACCTTTATTCCATGAGAATGGTGACGTTATTTGTGAGGCCCGGTTTTTGCCAGAAAGCGGGAAATCGGATGCGTGCCTATCGGTTTTTTTTCGACGCCTTGCTTGCCAGTATTCTAATAACTCTATGTCCGGTTCGGATCTGCGCATCCAAAAAAGAACGGACGTCCTAGCGGAATAGGTAGTGTGAATCCCCATCAGGCACAGCGTGTATCTTTAGCAGCGATGTTTTCGAGCATCTGGAGCAATCGCAAGCTCGCCATCCAAATGTGTAAACGTGAAGTGCTTGGCCGTTATCGTGGATCGATGCTCGGCCTGGCGTGGTCTTTCTTCACTCCTTTGCTCATGCTAACGGTCTACACATTCTTCTTCACCGTGGTATTCAAGTCCAGGTGGGGGGTCGGTCAAGATGCGAGCCACGCGAATTTTGCGGTGGTACTGTTCGTCGGCCTCATTGTGCATGGCCTGTTTTCGGAATGCCTCAGTCGCGCGCCGGGTCTGATTCATAGCAATGTGACATATGTGAAAAAGGTGGTATTTCCGCTGGAAATATTCCCCTGGGTCGCCATGGGCGCGGCCTTGTTTCACGCGGCTATCAGCGTAGTTGTCCTGCTTATAGCGCAACTGGCCCTTGGCGGATCCCTTTCCTGGACCGCCATTTTCTTCCCCATTGTGCTATTGCCCCTTTTGCTGTTGACTATGGGGCTGGCGTGGTTTCTTTCAGCTACGGGTGTATATGTGCGCGACATCGGGCAGACAATTGGCCTGTTGATGTCGGTGTTGCTTTTTATCTCCCCAGTGTTTTACCCAATTGCAAATTTGCCGCCGAAGGTCCAGATGATTGTCATGTTCAATCCTCTGACTCTGATTATTGAGGAATCGAGAAACGTGCTTCTGTACGACAAGTTGCCCAACTGGGGCGCTTTAGGTATTTATGCGATTATCAGCATGATCGTGGCATGGTTGGGGTTTTGGTGGTTCCAGAAAGCGCGCAAGGGGTTCGCTGATGTCCTCTAATGGCGATGTCATTCGCGTTGAACAGCTGAGCAAGTGTTATCACATTTATGATCGGCCCCATGACAGGCTCAAGCAATTTGTCGCTCCGCGGTTGCGCAATCTCCTGGGGCGTGCACCCGTCAATTATTTCCGCGAGTTTTGGGCGTTGCGCGACGTCTCGTTCAACGTTGGGCGCGGCGAAACAGTTGGCATCATCGGACGCAACGGCTCAGGCAAGTCCACGCTGCTGCAAATGATTTGCGGTACTTTGGCGCCTACATCGGGCACCGTCGAAACCTCTGGCCGCGTTGCCGCATTGCTTGAACTGGGGGCTGGGTTTAATCCCGAGTTCACCGGGCGCGAGAATGTATATCTCAACGCGATGGTGCTGGGCTTGAGCCAACATGAAATCGAAGAGCGCTTTGACGAAATCGCTGCCTTCGCCGATATTGGCCAGTTCATCGAACAGCCAGTCAAACTCTATTCCAGTGGCATGTACGCCCGCCTCGCTTTTGCCGTCGCAATCAATGTCGACCCGGACATCCTGGTTGTGGACGAAGCCCTGGCGGTCGGCGATGAGCCATTTCAACGGAAATGTTTTGCCCGGATTGATGCAATCAAGAATCGTGGGGCCACGATTCTATTCGTATCGCATTCGGGTGCATCCATCATCAATCTCTGTGACCGCGCGATTCTGTTGAACGCCGGTGAACGTTTGTTTACCGGGGTTCCCAAGCGCGCCGTCTATTTTGGACAGAAGCTTGGCAATACGACTGACGACAAGGCGGCGGATCTGATTGCAGAAATCCGCAGGAGCGATGCTGCCGGCGCTGGCGAAGCGGCTTCAGCTCCCGTGGCCGCGGAGTCAGCGACGGAGGTCGCTGCGCCAGTTGAAACGAAGACTGCTGCTGCGGCGTCACCCTCGGACAAGTCCTCCAGCGGCACAGGGTTGGAACCGTTTTTTGATCCCACCTTCGTGCCTGAAACGCTTTCCTATGATGTGGTGGGCGCGCGGCTGAGTCTGCCCATGCTGCAGACGCCGGAAGGCGTGCAAGTGAACCATGTCTTGCGCGGCCATCGCTATAAGCTGAAATGCACAGTCCAGTTTCACGAGGATTGCCCTTCGGTCCGATTTTATGCCTTGATCCGCACAACGTCAGGCCTGGATCTGGCTGGCTGCTCCCATCCGATTCTTGATGAGCACGGCATCGACTTCAGTGCCGGAGCCACACTGGACCTGGAATTTGAGTTCGAATGCGCACTGAATCCGGCCACCTATTTTTGTAGCTTTGCGGCACAGAGCCAAGACGGGTCTTTGCATCATCGTCTGGTTGACGCGCTCGTCTTCCGCGTCATGGCGGATGAACCTCGGCCTGCGACCGGTTTGTTTGATATCGGTTTTCAGCCTCGTATTTTGATGGATATGCCATCCAAGTGAGTGGGCTGAGCACGAGCCATTAGAGAACAGTCATGCATAATCTACCGACCGATTATAAAGAACATCAGGGTATGCTGTTTCCGGAAACGGATGGCAGTATTCCAGAATTTACCTATACCGATGGTGCGGACTTTGAGCTTGAAATAGAGCGAATCATTGCTCAAGCCAAGGATCGCTCCTTGTTTTCGCGAGAACTCGTCAGCGCGGTATGGGACTGGCGGTCGGCCTGTCATTTGTCGCCCGTGCGCGCGAATATTCTGCGTCCCCTGGAATCCCTATGCCGCAGGCGAGTCCTGGAACTGGGCTCGGGGTGCGGCATCATCACTCGCTATCTGGGCGAATTGGGTGGAGACGTCGTGGCGCTGGAGGCTTCGGCGCACCGGGCATCGATTACGCGTCAGCGCACGGTGGACCTGCCGAACGTGACTGTCGTGTGCGACCGTATTGAAGATTTCAACGCCGAGCAGAAGTTCGATGTTGTGACGATGATCGGTGTACTTCAATATGCGCGCATTTTTTCGCATTGTGGCGATCGCGCCGAATTGGCCTTGATCGAGAATGCCGCTCGCCAGTTGAAGGACGACGGGGTCCTGGTCATCGCGATCCAGAACAAGTTGGGTCTCAAGTATTTTTCCGGTTTTCCGGAGCCGAACGTCGATGTCCCGTACTACGGTGTGGAAAATCAATACGGCCCAGAAACAATCATTCGGTTTGGTCTGGAGGAACTCAAAGGCATCTTGGGTTCGGTAGGGCTGACTGCTCAGGAAGTGCTTTTTCCGCTTCCGGACTACCACATGCCGGTTTCGCTGCTGAGTTCCAAGGGCATGGATCCGCAGGGTCCGTTCGACGCTCGGGCCCTGCTGTCTGGCACCGTTGGCCGCGACCGAGCGCGGCCGGACTGGATCGTCCCGAACTTTTCGCTGGAGCAGGTCTGGGAGTCCATCCACGAAAACGGCTTGGCCGAGGACTTGGCCAACTCGTTTTTGGTCATTGCCGGCAAGACAAGCCGCTCGGTCGCGCCGCTACGCGAGTCATCGGACTTGGCGTGGCACTACAGTGTAGAGCGGCACCCGTCCTTCGCCACCGCCAAGCGCTTCTTTCTGCAGGATGGTGACGTGCATACCGCCAGGGAGCGCGTGACGCAGGAGTTGGCGCCGACGGTACCAGTTTCGCACGCCACCGATGATGGTCCATACCTCCGGGGAAAGCTCTGGTGGTTGGGGCTGGTAAAGATACTTAACACGCCGGGCTGGTCGGCGTCCGATGTTTGCGAATGGGCCAGGCCGTGGATTGATGCTCTTTGCCGCGAGGCGGAGCTGGGCGCCGCCGTGTCGCTTTCCCTGGATAAGGCCGTGCCTGGTGCGCTTTTCGACTGGACGCCGCTTAATTGCATCGAAACCGAAACGGGCCGACTGGAGTTCTTCGACAAGGAATGGACCATCGAGTCGGAGCTGACGCTGTCCTATGTGATCTTGCGTGGCCTGTTTGGTAGTCTGGCAAATGTCGCCAGCTGCGCCAAGCCGGCAGATGGTACTTCCGTGGAAATCCTGGGGTTGCTGCGCGAAGCACTACGCATGCAGAGTATCGGTATCACGGATGACCATGTTGAAAAATACATCGCGCAGGAGTCGAGTATTCAACATTGGATAAACGGTGGTGTCGAAGGTGGTATCGGCCAGCCGTGGGTCACGTATATCAAAAGCGGCAAGCTGCTCGTGCGTACCGACACTCGGAACATGCACTCGGTGTTGCAAGAGGCTGAGGCGCGCGACGCGGATCGGCAACGAGTGCTGCATGCGCAAGCCGCGGAAATTGCTGCGATGCGATTGACGCTGGATCAGTTGCAGAACAAGCTGCTTGCGGAAGAGGAACAGAACAGACTATTTGCCGAGGAGAATGAGAACAGGCTTCTCGCGGAAGAGCAGCAAAAAAAAATGCTTCAAGCTAACCAGAAAAATGTCAAGTTGAGATCCGTCCGGGCATTTATTCGCAGGATGTTGTTTGGAAAACAAAGCTAATTTTTACAAGCGATTTTAATTTTCCGGCAGCAGTGACGCACAACATTGGATGTGCTTCACGATTCGTATCGAAATCATTCAAATCCCATGTTGCACTTGAGGGGGGCGCTTGCGTGCGAAAGTGGCGTAATGCAAGCGCGAGTTCGGGTTCAGCACAAGAGGATAGGCGGTTACATCAATGAAGGTTCTACAAGTAAACGGGTATCAGTCTCCTGGGCGCCGCTTCAATGGTCTGTCTCTGAAGCCCTATCTCGAAACGCTGGGCGTGTCGTCCAAACATTTTGTATGGGAACAGGACAAGCAGGAAGAAGGTGTCGTCAGCCTGCACGGCAGTATGCTGCGCAAAATCAATCGGCTGACGCGCGGAGTGGAAAAGACCCTTTCCTTGCAGTCACAGCTCTATTCCAACGGTATGTATTTCCGCCGCATGCCGGAGTTTCTTGAGGCCGATCTGGTTCATTACCACATCATCCACTCAGGCTTCCTGAGCATGCAGTCGCTGCCCTCGCTGACAGCTCGCAAGCCTACGCTTTGGACTCTGCACGACCCATGGGCCATGACGGGCCATTGCATCCATCCATTTGCCTGCCAGCGTTGGAAGACGGGTTGCGGGCAGTGCCCAGACTTGAAGACGGATTTTGCCATTCAGCGCGATACGACGGCACTTAACTTCCGTCTGAAGCGTCTGGCTTATCGGCGCGCCAAATTCGAGATCCTGGTGGCGTCCGCGTGGATGGAGAACATGGTCCGGCAATCGCCCCTGCTCGAAGGCGTGCCGGTTCACAAAGTGCCCTTCGGCCTGGACCTGGAGTTTTTCAGGCCCCACGATCAGGCGGCTGCAAAGGCCAGATTGGGGATCGAGCCGCAGCGTCTGGTCCTGTGTTTCCGCTCCGTCATGAATGACTTCAAGGGACTGCAATACGTTGTTGAAGCTTTGGAGAGATTGCAGACCGAGGTTCCGATCTGCCTGTTGACCTTGAACGACAAAGGTCGCGTCGATCAGTTCAAGGGCCGCTTCCAGTTGGTCGAGTTGGGCTGGACCAACGAGGACTCCGTAATGCAGGACGTCTATAGCGCGACCGATCTGTTCCTGATGCCGTCACTGGCGGATTCGTTCGGCCTGATGGCCGTTGAGGCCATGGCAAGCGGTAAGCCTACGATCTGTTTCGAAGGAACGGCATTGCCCGAGGTCATCTTCACACCGGACGCAGGCTTGGCCGTTCCCAGCCGCGACTCGGCGGCGTTGTCGGCAGCCATAGAACATCTAATTCGCAATCCCCAGGAACGCCTGCGCCGTGGGGAGAGGTCGCGTCAACTGGCGGAGCAGAACTACGATATACGCTTGCAGGCCGAGCGCATGGCGGCGGTGTACGACCAGGTACTTCACAACAGGCAAAAAGTGCAATGACGGCGCAGGGTGTATCGGTGCAAGAGGTTGTGGACGCCGCCTCCGGAAGCGTGACGCGCAGGCCGCGGGCGGCATGGGCGGATCTATGCCGTGTCGTTGCCATTTATGGCGTGCTACTGATTCACTCGTGCGGGTCCTTTTTCTACGACTATGGCAAGGCGCCGCTTTCCGATTGGCTATCCGCGAATGCGTTGGATTCCATGGTACGCGTGGCGGTGCCGTTGTTTGTCATGATATCGGGCGCAATGCTGCTCAAGCCTGATGTGTCAATCTCTACGCCCAAAGATATCTTGCGCCGGACTCTGAAGGTACTGGTTCCATTGGTTTTCTGGAGCATCGCATATCTGTATAGGAACAAGGCGCTTGGGAGCAATGAGCAGAGTGTGTGGACGATCTTCTCCCAGCCCGCCATGTACCATCTGTGGTTCGTGTACATGATCATAGGGCTCTATCTGTTGCTGCCTTTCCTGCAGGCAATATGCGAAGCCTTGCGCACGAGGCCCGCGATGGCGGTGTATTTCTTTGCAGTTTGGTTTGTGATTACATCCGTGCCCAAATACTGGCCATTGCCGGTATTGCAGATCATGCAGCAGACCAGCTTCTTGGGATATGGCGGCCTGTTCATATTGGGCGGGCTCATTGCCGGCATCAGGCGTGCATCGATTCCCCGATGGTGGTGCGTGGCGATATATGCCGCATGCTCCGTCATTACTTTCTATCTGACCTGGCGCTTCAGCGTAAACGCGAATACGGCGGTCGAGCGCGCTTATGCCTATTTCACTCCGAACGTCGTCATTGCCGCCATTGCGGCTTTCCTTGCATTTTCGACCATCGAGCTTTCCGGACGTGCGGCTGCAGTATGCCAATGGCTTGGGGATCGTAGTTTTATTATTTTCTTTGTGCATGTGGCGGTATTGGAAGAGGTACGGTTCAGTGCTGCCATCCGCGCGGCGGCAGAATATCTACCTGCCTTCTTCTTAATTCTCCTGATTTCGTTGACCACTTTTTTCTTCAGCTGCCTGATTGCTGCAGCGATTCGATTGATCCCAGGGGCCAGTCGTGTCACCGGATAATATTGTGAATACCTTGAATGCTCGGACGGTTGCCTCGGCGGTGCCAAGCCAGACCAAGACTGATGTCAAGGGCAGGATTCTGCTTTTCAGCTATGCATTTCCTCCGATGCAGGTGCAGATGACCGCGGCGGTATATAAACCGATGGCAGCGATCGCGCGCTCCGGCTATGAGGTCGATGTGCTTTGCGCGGATTCGTTTTGTGCAGAGTTGCCTCTGGATCACAGCTTGGTGCCATTTGCGGAGAGGACGTTTGGCAAGATTGAGCGTCTTCGCCCAGACGCCGGCTTCGTGAACCGGTTGCGTACCACTTTGCGCATGGGCCGGGTGCCGGACTTGATGGCTGGGTTGCGGGAGTCGGCCTATCGCAAGCTCATGGACATGGATCTGAGCCAGTATGACGCAGTCATGACCTGGTCGCCTTTTCATTCGGTCAATGCTGTCATGACGCGGGTCAAGAGGGCGCGTCCCTCCGTCAAGTGGCTGGCGCAGTTCAGCGATCCTTGGGCGGGAAACCCCTTGGAGATAAGCCGGTTGACAAAGGCATGGAACGCCTGGAACGAGCCTCGGGCGGTGGCGGCCGCTGACTTCATCGTGCACAGCTCTCGCTATTCGCTGGATCTCATGATGAGCAGTCAGCCCGAGTCCGTGCGTCGTCGCACCGACGTGATCGCGCATGCGTACGACGAAACTCTGTTTCCACAGCGGCCGAAAGCGAACAACGAGCGCATTGTGTTGCGCTACGTCGGAGTGCTTTACGGGCGACGTTCGCCGGAACCCGTGTTCCAGGCGCTGGCGCGCTTGTTTGCCAGGCGCCCTGAATTGCGTGACAAGCTTTGCGTCGAATTGGTCGGCCTGGTGCCACCGGACATGCTTGCCAGCGATGCTGCCAAAAGCCTGCCTCAGGGTACAGTGCGGGCGGTGGGAAATGTTTCGTTCGTCGAGTCGCTGGAGCACATGTATGACGCGGATATCCTCCTTTTGATCGAGGCCAACATCCGGCAAAATCTTTTCCTCCCGAGCAAGCTGTCGGACTACATTGGCGCCGATACGCCGATAGTGGGGTTGACGCCGCCCGGCGGCTCCGAGGACGCGATGAAGCGGTTGGGCTGTTGGCATGCTCGCCCGTCAGACGTGGAGGGTATCGAGAAGGCGGTCGAGGGAGCCGTGGACCATGTTCGCGGTCGCAACGGATCGCCCTGGTGTGATCAAACCTACCGAGATACATTCAGCGGCGCGCAGATTGCGCGGCGTTTCGGCAATATCCTAGAACGGCTCTGATCGTTTCGCCTGCGCGCGCGACCATCATTTCCAAATGACATTCATGCATTCCAGTTTCCATTGACCATGCCCGCAGACGTTGTTCTTTATGCGCCCAATGTGCATACCGGAGGCGGGTTTGTGCTTCTGCAAGCGCTGCTCGGCGCGTGGCCCCGGCAGGCGCCGTTGCGCCTGTTCCTCGACGCGCGAGTCCAGGAACGTCTGACGCTGCCGGACGGTGCATTGGTGCACTGGGTCCAACCCAGTGCGTCGGCGCGCCTGGCCGGCGAATTTGCCGCCCGACGCACAGCTCATGAGGGCACAGTATTTTTTTGCTTCCACGGTCTGCCGCCGGTCTTGCCATCGCGTGCGAGGGTGATTGTTTTTCTCCAGAATCGGAACTACCTGAATGGAGTCGAACTTGCTCAGTTTCCGTTGAAGACGCGGCTGCGATTGATTTTCGAGCGGTCTATCGGACGTTTATTTCGCCACCGCGTGGCGGAGTACATCGTGCAGACGCCAACCATGCGGCGCGCGGTATTGGAATGGTTCGGCAGCCAGGGCAAGGCGCCGCCGGTACGCGTTGCACCCTTTGTCGAGGATATGGCGCAAGCGCATTCCGCCCCGATTGATGAGATGCCGCGCCAGTGGGATTTCGTTTATGTTGCGGATGGCGTGGCTCACAAGAACCATCGGCGTCTGGTCGAGGCTTGGCGCTTGCTGGCAGAGGAAGGCTTATACCCATCCCTCGTTCTCACGCTGGGCTCAAGGGACGCATTGCTGGCGAACGAGCTACTGGCCGTTGCGGGGCAGCACGGTTTGCGGATCGAGAACCAGGGCGAACTGACGCGCGCGGGAGTGGCCAGGCTCTATGCCCAGGCGGGCGCCTTGGTGTTTCCCTCATTCGGCGAGTCTTTCGGCTTGCCATTGGTCGAGGCGACCAAGGCGGGGTTGCCGATCGTGGCATCCGAACTGGATTACGTTCGTGATGTCTGCGCGCCGGTCCAGACGTTCGACCCGGGCTCGGCGATATCGATCGCTCGGGCCGTGCGGCGGCAATTGGCCGTCCCGGCGGCCATTCCGGCTCCGGCAAGACCAGACCAGTTCTGGGCGATGCTGCGCGGAAGCGATTCCGGAATGGGTGCCGAATGAAGATCCTGATAGTCACCCAGTACTTCTGGCCAGAACAGTTTTTCGTGAACGACTTCGTGCGCGCCTTGACCGCACAGGGGCACGCTGTGGAAGTGCTGACCGGCAAGCCCAATTATCCGGACGGCAAAGTTTTCGAGGGTTATGGCGAAAGCGGGTTCTGCCAGGAGCGCATGGCGGATGGGACGTTGGTCCACAGGGTTCCTTTGCGCTCCCGGCGCCAAGGTGGCGGCAAGAACCTTCTGCTGAACTATTTTTCATTTGTCGTGAACGGATTGCGCCATGGGCATCGGGCTCTGGGCGCCAGGGATTTTGATGTCGTCCTGGCCGTTGCTTTTTCGCCGGTCATTTCGGTGATTCCCGCGATCTATCTGAAATGGCGCCTGAAACGGCCATTGTCCATTTGGATTCAGGATCTGTGGCCGGAAAGCTTGAGTGCGACCGGCTTCGTGCGCAATCGCGCCATTCTGGCTGGAGTGGGAGCGATAGTGCGGGCAATTTATGCCTCGGCATCTCAATTGCTTGTGCAATCGGAGGCTTTTCGTGCTCCGGTCGCTCGTCTTGCTTCGGCGCGAAAGATCGTCTACTACCCGAATTCGAGCCGGGATCCGCAGGCGGAGCCGCTGGCGCCGTGCGCGGTGGAACCTGCTTTGCTGTCGACCTTGCAAGAGAATTTTTGCGTAGTTTTCGCGGGCAACCTCGGGACGGCGCAATCGTTGCACACGGTACTGGAAGCAGCGCGTCAGTTGCGCGGCCTTGCCGATTGCAAGATTGTATTGGTCGGCAGCGGCAGCATGCTGGGGCGCATCCGCGAGCAGGTGGGGCGTGAAGGACTGGACAATGTGGTGCTGGCAGGCCGTTATCCGAGCGAGCAAATGCCGCACATATATGACCGTGCGGGAGCGTTGTTGGTGACCTTGAACCGTGACCTCATTCTGACGCAGACGATTCCTAGCAAGGTGCAGGCCTACTTGGCAGCCGGGCGTCCCATCATTGGAGCGCTGGATGGCGCAGGCGCGGAGGTTCTACGCGCGTCCGGCGGGGGGCTGGTGTGCGCAGCTGAAGATGTAGACGGCTTGCGCAGTTGCATCGAGCGTATATACGCGATGAGCGCGTCGGACCGTGATGCGCTTGGCGCCGCCGGACGGCGGTTTTACCTCGAGCATTTCGAGATAAACCGGCAGGCGCGCCGATTAGTGAGTATTCTTTCCGAGAACCTGAAATTGCATCAACAAAAGGCTTAGCATGAAGATATTGATTCTGGGTGTAACAGGCATGCTTGGCAGCGCCGTTTTTGCGCGTTTCAGCGAAGATGCCCGCTTTGACACCTGGGGAACCTTGCGTGGCGCGGCGGGGCTGCGACAGTTTGGCGAGCATTCGCGCCAGAAACTTCTGACTGGCGTGGACGTGTTGGACAACGACTCCCTCGTAGCCGCGCTCGGTCGGGTAAAACCTGATGTTGTCATCAATTGCATCGGCCTTATCAAGCAGCTTGCCGACGCCAATGATCCCCTGGTCGCCCTGCCGGTCAATGCCATGTTGCCGCATCGGCTGTCCCGGCTGTGCGCGCTGGCGTCCGCGCGGCTGATCCATGTCAGCACCGATTGCGTGTTCGACGGCCGCAAGGGCATGTATCTCGAATCGGATCCTTCCGATGCGGAAGATCTGTACGGCAAGTCGAAGTACATTGGCGAGGTTGTCTCCGACACCCATGCGATTACTCTGCGTACATCGATTATCGGGCATGAACTGGGCAGCAATGTGGCGCTGATTGATTGGTTCCTGGCTCAGTCCGGCCCCGTCAAGGGTTATACGCGTGCAATTTTCTCGGGCTTGCCGACGACCGAATTGGCGCGTGTAATGAAGGACTTCGTGATTCCCGATACTTCGTTGCATGGTCTCTACCATTGTGCGGTCGAGCCCATCGATAAATATTCGCTTCTCAAGCTGGTGGCTCAAGTTTACGGTAAGGAAATCGAAATTTCTCCAGACGACCGGGTCAAGATCGACCGGTCGCTGGATGCCACGCGTTTCAAGCGGGCTACCGGTTATGTGCCCCCCGCCTGGCCGGAATTGATTCAAGAAATGCATGCGCGTCGCGCGCTTCCCTAATGGATTGAATGGTTGACCTATGTTTGACGATAAAGTTCTCATGATTACCGGAGGCACCGGTTCCTTTGGACACACGGTGCTGAAGCGTTTTCTCTCCACAAATGTGCGCGAAATACGCGTCTTCAGTCGTGACGAGAAAAAGCAGGAAGACATGCGCATTGCGCTCGCCGACGACAAGGTGAAGTTCTACATTGGCGATGTGCGCGATTACGACAGCATTTCGCAGGCGATGATAGGCGTTGACTATGTATTTCACGCCGCCGCGCTCAAACAGGTGCCCTCCTGCGAGTTTTATCCAATGGAGGCGGTCAAGACCAATGTGCTTGGCACCGAGAACGTGTTGAACGCGGCAATTGCTGCCTCGGTCAGCCGGGTGGTCGTGCTCAGCACCGACAAGGCGGTGTATCCGATCAATGCCATGGGCATTTCGAAGGCCATGGCGGAAAAGTTGGTCGTGGCGAAGTCGCGTATCGGCACAAAGACTGGTCCGGTGATCTGTGCAACTCGGTATGGCAATGTCATGGCGTCGCGCGGCTCGGTCATTCCCTTGTTTGTCGACCAGTTAAAGTCTGGCGAGCCTATGACGGTGACCGATCCTAATATGACCCGTTTCCTGATGTCGTTGGAGGATTCGGTCGACCTGGTCTTGTACGCGTTCGAACACGCCGAGCAGGGTGACATCTTCGTTCAGAAGGCGCCTGCCTCGACGGTTGCGGATCTGGCGGTTGCGCTTAAGGAATTGATCGGTGGCGATAGCCCGATAAAGATCATTGGCACGCGCCATGGCGAGAAATTGTATGAGTCGCTGATCTCGCGCGAAGAAATGGCCAAGGCGGAAGATATGGGGCGATATTTCCGCATTCCCGCGGATAACCGTGACCTGAATTACAAGAAGTATTTTGTCGATGGCGAGACGCAGATCTCCGAATTGGACGACTATACGTCCCACAACACGGAGCGATTGGACGTAGGTGCTGTCAAAGAACTGCTCTTGAAGCTGGATTACATTCGGGAGCAGATTAATGCTTAAGGTAATGACGCTAGTCGGCACGCGGCCCGAACTCATCAAGATGAGCCGGGTCATTGCCGAGCTGGATGCTCAGGTCAATCATGTATTGGTGCATTCAGGTCAGAACTACGACTACGAACTCAATCAGGTTTTCTTTGACGATCTGAATATTCGCAAGCCTGATTATTTTCTGGGCGCCGCCGGTGATACGGCAGCCAAGACTATCGGCGACGTCATCATCAAGTCCGATGAGATTTTCGACCAGGAGAAACCTGACGCGCTCCTGCTGTATGGCGATACGAATACCTGCCTGGCGGTCATAGCCGCCAAGCGGCGCAAGATTCCTGTCTTTCATATGGAGGCGGGGAATCGCTGTTTCGACCAGCGCGTGCCGGAGGAGTTGAACCGCAAGGTGCTGGACCATTTGAGCGACATCAACATGGTTCTGACGGAGCATGCGCGCCGCTATCTGATTGCCGAGGGAATTCGTCCCGAGACCATCATCAAGACGGGTTCGCACATGCAGGAAGTGCTGACCCATTACATGCCTGCGATTCAGGCCTCCGACGTCCTGTCGCGCGAAGGTCTGACCGAAGGAAAGTACTTCGTGGTCAGCGTGCACCGCGAGGAGAATGTGGACACACCGCAGAACCTTCGCGACCTGCTGGAAACGTTGCGTACCTTGGCTGATGCGCATGGCCACCCCATCATCGTGTCGACGCATCCACGTACCCGCAAGCGTCTGGAGGCGCTGGGCGATGCGCTGGACCATCCGCTGATCCGTTTCGTGAAGCCGTTCGGCTTGCTGGACTACATCAAGCTCCAGATGGGCGCTTTCTGCGTGTTGTCCGATAGCGGAACCATTACTGAAGAGGCTTCGCTATTGAATCTGCCTGCGATCACGCTGCGCAATGCGCATGAGCGTCCGGAAGGCATGGATGAAGGCACGCTCATCATGAGCGGTTTGAAGGCCAACCGCGTCGCCGAGGCTGTCCGCGTGGTCACCAGCCAGCATCGCCGTGACGAGCGGGTAATCCCGATCGTCAAGGACTACGAAGGCGGTCCCGTCTCCAAGCAGGTCGTGCGCGTTGTGCTGAGCTATACGGACTACGTGAACCGGACGGTCTGGTCGAAGCCCTGAATCATCTAGTAGCCGAATCATGTCGACCACGACTCTTTCTTGCATTCTGGTGGCAGCTCTGGGCCTGGCGTGGCTGCTTACAGGGGCGTTGCGCCGGTACGCGCTTGCCAGCCGCAGCTTGTTGGACGTCCCGAACAGCCGCAGCTCGCATGCGGTCGTCACTCCTCGGGGCGGCGGTGTAGCTTTTGTGCTGAGCTTCCTGGGGGGACTGCCCGTTTTGGTCTGGCTGGACCTGCTGCCCATGACTACCGCAATTGCGCTGGGTGGCGCGGGTGCGGCGGTCGCAATCATAGGCTTTCTGGATGACCGTGGCCACGTTGCGGTCCGGTGGCGTCTGCTGGTGCATTTCGCCAGTGCGCTGTGGTTGCTTTTCTGGTTCGGCGGCCTGCCGGCGGCGATCTTTTCCGACGATGGCTCCAGATTCTGGGCGGTAATGGCAAGCGTGCTGGGAATGTTCGCGTTGGTCTGGCTGCTCAATCTCTACAATTTCATGGATGGCATTGACGGCCTGGCTGCATCCGAAGCCATTTGCGTGGCGGGCGGTGGGGCCTTGTTGTATGTCCTGACCGGGGACGACAGCGCGGTTGCGGCGCCATTGCTGCTGGCGGTTGCCGTGACCGGGTTCCTGCTTTGGAATTTCCCGCCAGCACGGATATTCATGGGCGATGCGGGCAGTAGCTTTTTGGGGATCGTCCTGGGCGGGCTGGCATTGCAGGCAGCTTGGCAAAACGCCGCTCTGTTCTGGGCATGGATCATCCTGTTAGGCGTGTTCGTGACGGATGCCACGTGGACGCTGCTGCGGCGGCTCGCGCGCGGCGAACGCGTGTATATGGCCCATCGTATGCATGGCTATCAGCATGCGACGCGTCGGTTCGGTGCTCACAAGCCGGTCCTGCTGTCGGTCATAGCGCTGAATGTGTGCTGGCTGTTCCCATTGGCACTCTGCGTGGCGCGCGGCTGGCTTTCACCTGTTGCTGGCGTGTCTCTGGCATATGGCCCGCTGCTGCTCCTGGCGATCGGAAGCAAGGCGGGCGAGCTCGAGCGTTGAGCCCGGTGCTCGCCACCGTCGTTTGACAAGTGCATTTGCGTGATGCCATCCCCCGCGCGGATCGCGGGGGCGCATGACAATTTTGGCGTACAGATGGCGGCTCCGCGGGCTGTACGCAACGAGAACGAGATAGTGGGCAAAGGGCGGATTCACGCCGCGACTATATTGCTACACTTCCGATTTCTATGTTAGTCGCAGCGTTGACGTGATCCGGTAGCTGGCAGCACCGGTGGCCGGCGCACGGCGGATGGGTTCAGCAAAAAATAGGGACAATAAGAAACAATGACGAGATCTCTGCTGATTGTCGGTGCGGGCATGCATGGACGCGCCGTAGCTGAGGCTGCGGCGCTTGACGGTAGCTGGCAGGACATCCTATTCGCGGATGATCGTTGGCCAGAGCTGCAAGAGTCCGCCGGCCGCAAGGTCGTTTCCAATTTGGCGGCCTTGGGTGACTATGCGGCAGATGATATTCAGGCAATCGCAGCGGTTGGCAACAACGCCTTGCGCGCCAGTTGGGTCAAGGCAATTCAAGACGCCGGGTTGCCACTAGCGACCGTCATCCATCCGACCGCTTGCATCAGCCCCAGCGCGACTATTGAAGCAGGGACGGCCATTTTGGGGATGGCCATGGTCGGCGCCAGCGCTTATGTTGGGATGGCGGCCATTCTGAATGCGCACAGCACCGCGGATCATGATTGTCATCTGGAAAGTTATGCGCACCTTGGTACGGGCGTTCATCTGGCGGGCGGCGTAAAGGTCGGGGCGGGTGCCTGGCTGCAGGCTGGATGTTGCGCCGGGTATGGCGTGATCGTTCCGAATGGGCAGGTGTGTCCGCCTGGAACTGTGTTGAGCAATTGATTTACAGCCACCTTATTCTTTCGTCAAACATTTAACTGGGCGCCTGAAGGCGTAGGCCGTGTTGTTACCCATCGCATTTCGCTCACTCATGGTTTTTCTGTTCGACCTATTGGCGGCGCTCGTCGCGTGGGTCGGCGGGTTTCTCCTGCGCTTCAATTTCGAATGGCCGACGGGATATGTAAACCAAATGTTGTTCGGTCTGCCACTACTGCTCCTGGTGCATGCGATCGCCTGTCGTTGGGCCGGCTTGTACCGTGGGATGTGGGTATTTGCCAGCCTTCCCGACTTGAAGCGAGTCCTCAAGGCTGTGGCTGTTTCCGCGCTTGCGCTACTCATTGCGGCCCATTTGGTGCCGCCTAGTTTCACGGTACCCAGATCGCTGTTCTTGCTTTACCCGTTGCTGCTGCTATTGATCATGGGAGGGGGCCGGGCAGCTTGGCGGATGTGGAAGGAACATCGGCTTTATGGCGGTTTGATAGCCCAGGGAAAGCCCGTGGTCTTGGTCGGTGCCGGCAGTCGTGCAGCATCGTTGGTCCGCGAGCTTGAGCGCAGTCGAGACTGGCAAGTCGTTGCGCTGGTTGACGACGATCGCAACAAATGGGGTCTAGAGTTGGGGGGCCATCCCGTGGTGGGGCCGCTGGACAGTCTGCCAAACGTGTTGCAGGAGTTCAAGGCGCGGCACATGATTCTGGCCATGTCTAGCGCACCGGCCGAAGTAAAGCGGCGGGTGACGCAACTGGCGGTTCATTCGGGAGCGCAGGTCTTCGTACTGCCCGAGGTGGATGACCTGATGAGCGGACGCGTCGCCATCAGCCAGATGCGACCGGTAGAAATCGAGGATTTGCTGGGTAGGGAACCGGTGCACATCGACACTGCCCACGTCAGCACGATGCTGAGCGGAAGAGTTGTGCTGGTTACTGGGGCCGGCGGGTCGATCGGCAGCGAACTGTGCCATCAGCTTGTGCGTTTCGCGCCTACGCGAGTAATTCTGGTCGAGACAAGCGAATTCGCGCTGTACGTGATCGAACAATGGTTCGCGCAGCATCGGCCCGACGTGCACGTCACCGCGTTGGCGGGCGATGTGAAAGACGCCGATCGGATGGATGAGATATTCGCGCGCTACAGGCCGCAAGTAGTCTTTCACGCTGCTGCGTACAAGCACGTACCGCTGATGGAAGTCGGCAATGCCTGGCAGGCGGTGCGCAACAACGTCGGCGGTACGCTGGTGGTGGCGCGCTGCGCGCAGCGGCACGAGGCCGAGCGGTTCGTCCTGATTTCGACAGACAAAGCCGTGAACCCCACCAACGTCATGGGAGCGACCAAACGCTTGGCGGAGATGGTCTGTGAGGCCTTCCACGTCTGCAAGGGGCCGACGCGCTTCGGTATGGTCCGATTCGGCAATGTGCTGGGCAGTACGGGCAGCGTCATTCCCAAGTTTCATGAGCAGATCCAACGTGGTGGGCCGGTAACGGTGACGCACCCCGACATTACCCGCTATTTCATGTCGATTCCCGAGGCGGCGCAGCTAGTACTGCAAGCGGCGGCGATGGGGCAAGGCGGCGAGGTCTACGTATTGGATATGGGGTATCCGGTGAAGATCGTGGACCTTGCCCGCAACATGATTCGTCTCTCCGGGTACGACGAGGAGCAGATACGCATTGAGTTCACCGGCTTGCGTCCGGGCGAGAAACTGTATGAGGAGCTGCTGGCCGATTGCGAGCAGACGCAACCGACGCCCCATGCGAAGCTGCGAATCGCCCGATCACGGGAAGTGCCTCAGGATTTCCTGGACGAGTTGACCTCTTGGCTCGATGGTGAGACGGTGGTGAGTGACGAAAGCGTCCGCGCAACGCTGTTGCGATGGGTGCCCGAGTACACGCCGAAGACGCAGGATTCAGGGACGCAAGCGGCTTCCATCAATCGAATCCAGGCTACGGAGCGGCTATGACGGTTGGACAGGAGATGAATTGTATTGGCGTACTTGGGGCGACCAGCCTGGTTGGCTCCGCGCTGTTGAACGAGCTCAAGGCCCAGGCGCTGGAACCGATAGCTTTTTCCCGGCAGCAGCCCTTGCCCGAGAGCGGGGGTGTTCGGTGGTGCGCGTTGCCAGGCCCTGGGGTGGAGGCGCAATCCGTGTTCGGCGCAAGACAGATTCCTCTATGGGTGTCGTTGGCACCGATCTGGGTTTTGCCTCAGTACTTCGACGCCCTGCGTGCCAGCGGTGCGAAACGGGTGGTCGCGCTCTCTTCCACCAGTCGGTTTACCAAGACGGCTTCTTCGGTCGAATCCGAGCAGGCGCTGGCGAAGCGGCTGATCGATGCCGAGGCAGCCTTGGTCGAATGGGCTAAAGCCTTCAATATTGAATATGTCATTCTTCGGCCGACCTTGATCTACGGTGGCGAGCATGACGGCAATATTTCCGAGATCGCGCGCTTTATCCGGCGGTTTGGTGTATTTCCGGTATTCGGGGCCGCGCGGGGCCTGCGTCAGCCGGTAAAGGCATCGGATATCGCGGCGGCCAGTGTCGCTGCCGTCAGTGCTCCGGCGGCGGCCAATCAGGCCTATAACCTTTCGGGCGGCGAAACCCTGCAGTACCGGGAAATGGTCGCCCGGGTATTTGCATCCCTGGGCTTGCGGCCTAGGGTTCTGACGGTGCCGCTAGGTGTATTCCGCCTGGCTCTCGCGTTTGTGCGCAGGGTGCCGCGCTATCGGCATTGGTCCGTCGGCATGGCGGAGCGTATGAATGAGGATTTGGTGTTTCCGCATGATGATGCTCGCCGAGATCTGGGATATAAGCCATCGTCATTCGAGCCTTAGCCGCGGCCTGCCCTGTCGGTAGCTCGTGAGTTGATCGGTGGGGCTTCGCATGATCCCAATGGATTGTTGTAAATTGCCGGAATTCTTGGATTTTGTCGCCTTCCCTCCGGCCCACGCAACCATGACGGCCTCATGCGTCAGGGCTGAACATATGTTTTCTTCTTGATGCCAAATCGAATTCTCATAGTTCGCACTTCTTCGCTAGGCGATCTGGTGCACATGCTGCCCGCCATATCCGATATCGCCCGGCATGTGCCGGACGCGGAGATTGACTGGATTGCAGAAGAAGCTTTTGCGGATATCCCGGCATGGCATCCCGCAGTCAAGGAAGTCATCAAGGTGGCCCACCGGCGCTGGCGCAAGGCTTGGTGGTCGGCCCAGGTTCGAGCCGAGCGCCGCGCGTTGAAAGAACGCCTGCGGTCCAAACAGTACGACATCGTGCTCGACATGCAGGCGCTCTTGAAATCCGCCTGGCTGGTGCGCCAGACCCGTGGTGTGCGGCATGGGTTGGACTGGCGTTCGGCGCGCGAGCCGCTGGCGTCGCTGTTCTACAACGTGCGGCATCGGGTGGAGTTCTGGCAGCCGGCGGTGATCCGCCAACGCAAGCTTGCCGCCCTGACGTTCGGTTACCAGTACGCCGGCGCGCCCGATTTCGGCCTGCAGGCTTTCGCGCGCCAGGCGACACAGGCTGCGGCGGACCCCGTGCTGGAAGTCGGCAGCGAGGGCATGAACATCGGCGAACTGCCGCGTTTGCACCATCTGGATACGGACCGTGGCTACGCCGTGATCATGCCGTCGGCCAGCCGCGACGACAAGCTCTGGCCGGAAGAAGACTGGCGCGTCGTTTTCCGCCGCCTGCGCGAGGCGGGCTGCACTTTGAAATTGCTGGCGGGGAATGAGCAGGAGGCCGAGCGCGCCCGCCTGCTGATTGCCGGCATGGACGGCGCCGAGGTGATGCCGCGCATGGATCTGAGCGCGGTGGCGCGCCTGCTGGCCGGGTCCCGCATGATGGTGGGGCTGGACAGCGGCCTGACCCATCTGTCGGCCGCGCTGGGCCGTCCCACCATCGGCATTTACCGCGCCTCGACCCCGGTGCGCACGCCGCTGGTCGGCTCCAGCTACACCGCCAGCCTGGGCGACCGCGGGGCTTCGCCTTCGCGCGAGGCCGTGATGGCGGCGGTGGAGCAGGCCTTGGCCGCCCAGTGACATGAACCGCGGCGTCTACTCGCTGGCGCTCAGGGCTTTGTCACCGCTGGTCTGGCTCTGGATGGGCCACCGCGCCCGGCGCGCGGGCGGCCAATGGGAAATCTTCTCTGGCGAACGCTTCGGTCATGCCCCGGCCCCCGCTATTTCTTGTACAGCGTGGACGGCTCCCGTCTGGGTGCATGCGGTCAGCCTGGGCGAGACCCGCGCTGCGCAGCCCTTGCTGCAGGCTTTGCTCGACCGGGGGCTGCCGGTGCTGCTGACGCACATGACGGCCACCGGCCGGGCCGAGGGCGCGCGCCAGTACGCCTACGCGATCGCCCGCGGGCAGTTGCGCCAGGCATGGCTGCCCTACGATTTTCCCGGCGCGACCCGCCGTTTCATGGCGGCCTGGCGGCCGCGTTGCGGCCTGCTTATCGAACGCGAGATCTGGCCCAACCTGCTGGCCGCCGCTCGCGGCGCCGGCGTGCCGATGGCGCTGGTCAGCGCGCGGTTCTCGGCGTCGTCGCTGCGGCAGGCGGGCAGGATGGGCGGCGTGATGCGCGAAGCGCTGGGCGGACTGGACTCGGTGCTGGCGCAGACCGCCGAGGATGCGGACCGGCTGGTGCAGGCCGGGGCGCCGCAGCCGGTCGTGACGGGCAATCTGAAATTCGATCTGGTCCTGCCGGCGGCGCGAGTTGCCGCGGGACAGGCTTGGCGCGAACGGCTGGGCCGGCGGGTGGTGGCGGTGGCCAGCACGCGTGAGGGCGAGGACAGCGGTTTCATCGAGGCCATCAAGCGCCATGCCGCCCGGCCCGGCGCGCCCTTGTTCGTGTTGATTCCGCGCCATCCACAGCGTTTTGACGAGGCCGCGCGTCTGCTGTCAGCGGCCGGGCTGCCGTACGTCCGGCGGTCCGTGGGCGAGGCGCCGGGCCCGGACACGGCGGTGCTGCTGGGCGACACGCTGGGCGAGATGGCGTTCTACTACGCCGCTTCGGACGCTGCGATCGTGGCGGGCAGCTTCGCGCCGTTGGGCGGGCAGAACCTGATCGAGGCCTGCGCAGCGGGCGTGCCGGTCATCGTCGGCCCGCATACCTTCAATTTCAAGCAGGCGGCGGAAGACGCCATCGCGGCGGGCGCTGCGTTGCGCGCGGCCGATGCCGCCGAGGCGGTGGATGCGGCGATGGCCTTGCTGGCGGACGAGCCGCGCCGTCAGCGTGCGGCAGAGGCGGCACTGGCATGGTTCCGCATGCATTCGGGGGCCACGGAGCGTACGTTGGACGCGCTGGCGCCGTGGCTGGAGGCGGGAAGGGCGGGCTAGCGCCCATCTCGGCCGGCGCGTGCGCCGGCTGGGGCTTCAGGGGGCGCGGGGCGGCGCCGTCTTGGGGACCAGGGTCACGGCGTCCGGATTCAGTTGCTGGTTGAAGCGGCGCGGGTCGCGGCCTTCGTCCTCGGGGCGCACGCCCAGCCAGCCCTGGCCCAGCGCATAGACCCCCAGATTTGCAAGCAGGATGAGGATGAAGAGCACGCGCATGGCCGGGGGCTCCGTTCAGGCGTCGACGTCCAGGGTGGCGCGGGCAACCGCCGCCAGGCCGTCCAGGACGGGGTGATCCAGATAAATCGGCACCGGAGCGGCGCCGAAGGCGCCGCCGGCGTCCGCCAGCAAACGTTCGATTTCCTGGTGCACTTCGGGCCAACCGCCGCCCGCCGCGTAGATTTGCGGCGTCTGGCCGTAGCGCTGGCGTCCGGCCAGCCATTGGCGCACCACGGCGCCGGCCTGCGCGGCGGCGATGCCGGAGGCGATGGCCTCGTGCGTGTCCGTGGGATAGGCCACGACCTGGCCGTTGGCGATGGGGAGATTGGCGGTGCCATGGGCCAGGGCGCTGCGCATCATGGCCGGGCCGGGCAGGATCAGGCCGCCGGCGAAGACGTTGTCGGGGCCGACGGTGTCAATGGTGGTGGCGGTGCCAAAGCTGGCCAGCACGAAGGGCGGGTGCGTGCCAGGCAGGCGCGACAGCACACCCAGCAGCGAGGCCCAGCGGTCGGCGCCCAGTTGCGTGGGCGTCTTGTAGCTGTTGACCAGCCCCAGCGTGGTCGCCTGCGATGGCGACCAGGTCACCGCGCAGCCGTGTTTTTGCAGGATGGCGGCGATGGCTGCGCCGCGGGCCTCGCCGGCCACATTGACGCCAAGCGCGCGCAAGGGGCGGCGCGGCAAGGTGGACAGCCAGCGGTCCAGGGCGTCCAGGTCCAGACCGTCGAAGGCCACCGCCGCCGGCTCGCGCGGCGTGTCGGGGTTGCCGGCGTCCAGCCAACCCACCTTGAGACGGCTGTTGCCGGAGTCGATGAGAATAATCATGCTTGGCGTCGAATCGAGATTTCACCGACCAGGATCGGCTGGGTGCCGTCCGGCGTTTGCACCAGCAGGCGGCCTTGCTCGTCCACGCCGCTGGCGGTGCCGCTTAGAAGAATAGCGCCCTTGTCCAGCACGTTGACCTTGCGGCCGGCCAAAGCGTCCACCTGGTCGAAACGCTGCCTGAAGGCGCCAAAGCCCTCGCGCTCCAAGGTCTGGACCGTTTCGAGCCAGGCCATGGCGCTGGCGCAGACCAGGTCGGCGGCGCTTGCCTGGCGGGCCGCGCCCGCCTGTACCTGGCACCAGTCGGCGACTTCGCGCTCCAGCGCGAGCGACAGCCGGGCGGCGTCGACCAGGTTCACACCCATGCCGATGACGACCGTATGGCCGGCCTCGCTGCCGCCAGGATTGCGGGTGGTTTCCACCAACACGCCCGCCAGCTTGGCGTCGTGCCATTGCACGTCGTTGGGCCACTTCATGCACAGCCCTGTGGCGTGCGGGCCGGCGACGGCGCGCAGGGCCTCGCAGGCGGCGATGCCGGCCAGCGGCGACAACGCGGGCAGTTGCGCGGGCGGCAGATGCACGTCGAAGGCACAGGAGAACATCAAGGTGGAGCCCGTGCGGTTCTGCCACGGGCGGCCGGCGCGGCCGCGCCCGGTTTCCTGCAGGTGAGTGCCGAGCAGCCAGGGCTTGCCGCCAGCGCCCGCGCGTGCGCGTGCCAGAAGGTCGGCGTTGGTTGATCCGGTGCTGCCGGTCCAGGC
The DNA here is from genome assembly GCF_059760445.1 of Achromobacter sp. D7-1. NCBI lineage: Bacteria > Pseudomonadati > Pseudomonadota > Betaproteobacteria > Burkholderiales > Alcaligenaceae > Achromobacter > Achromobacter sp. D7-1. Next base: position 45,441 of record NZ_JCBAMT010000032.1, read on the forward strand.
GATGTCCTGGAAGGCGGGCAGGCGCGTGCTGAGCGTGCGGGCCAGGGTTTCCGGCGCGGGCAGGTCGATGGGGCTGGCTTGAGCGGGCATATGGCGGCGATTGTAGGGCACGCGGCCCGCGCTCGCGGTCTGCCTGCGCCAGCGTTTATGATTGGCGATACATTTTTGCACCGGTATTCTGTCTTCATGCCGCATTCCGCTACGTCCGCACCTGCCGCCGCGCCTTTCCGCTTTGAAGGAGGCGTGTGCCATGTGGCCGGCGACTGGAGCGTGCTGGCGCTGGCCGAACCCGGCGAAGTGCAGCGCCGCCGCGAGGCGCTGGCCTGCGCCACCGATGGCGGCGCGCGCTGGGACCTGCACGGCATCGGCCGGCTCGACACCATCGGCGCGCTGCTGATCTGGGAAGCCTGGGGCCACAAGCTGCCCGAGCGCGTGCGCTGGTCGGCGGGCCAGCAGGATGTTTTCAACGCCCTGGCCATGAACAAGGGCGAGACGCCGGCCGCAGCGTCCAAGCGGGATCCGTGGAGCTGGCTGCGCGCCGTGGGCGAGGCGATCTTCCAGGCCATCGACAATGGCCGCGCCTTGCTCGTCATGCTGGGTCAATTGGTGCTGGACTTCGGCGGCATGCTGCGGCGCCCGCGGCTGGGGCCCTGGCGCGAGATTTCGGCGCAGGTGTACCGCACTGGCGCGCAGGCGCTGGGCATTACGGCGCTGGTCGGTTTCCTGATCGGGGTGGTGCTGTCCTACCTGTCGGCGCAGCAGCTGCAGATGATAGGCGCGGACCGCTTCATCGTGCGTCTGCTGGGCGTGTCCATCGTGCGCGAACTGGGCCCGGTGCTGGCCGCCATCCTGGTCGCCGGTCGTTCGGGTTCCGCGATCACCGCGCAGATCGGCGTGATGCGGGTGACGCAGGAATTGGATGCGATGCTGGTCATGGGCATTTCGCACGGGCAGCGCCTGATCCTGCCGCGGGTGGTGGCGCTGGCCGTGACCATGCCGCTGCTGGTGCTGTGGACGGACGCCATGGCGATCCTGGGCGGCATGCTGGCCGCGCAGATGCAGTTGGGGGTGTCGGCGCAATGGTTCCTGCAGTCGCTGCCGGATGCGATTTCACTGACTAACTACTGGATCGGCATTCTGAAGGGTGTGACCTTTGGCATGTTGATCGCGCTGATCGCCTGCCATTTCGGTCTGCGCATCCAGCCCAACACGGAAAGCCTGGGACGCGGCACCACTACCTCGGTGGTGACCTCCATTACCGGCGTGATCCTGCTGGACGCGTTTTACGCCGTCATCTTCAGTTCGGTGGGCATTTGATGAACAGCGCCGCTCAGCACAAGCTGTTCGCCGAGGACGGGGTCACGGTAGAACCCGTCATCACGGTGCGCGGGCTACGCACGGCGTTCGGCGACCATGTGGTGCACGACAATCTGGACCTGACGGTCTTCCCTGGCGAGATCCTGGTGCTGGTGGGCGGCTCGGGTACCGGCAAGACGGTGCTGCTGCGGCAGATCATCGGGCTGGACCGGCCGGCCGCGGGCACGGTGCGGGTGCTGGGACATGCGCTGTTCGAGCTGACGGCGGGCGAACGCCGGCGGCTGTCCTACCGCTGGGGCATGCTGTTCCAGGCGGGGGCGTTGTTTTCCGCGCTGTCGGTGTTCGACAATGTGGCCTTGCCGCTGCGCGAGCTGCGCACGGTGCCGGAAGACCTGGTGCGCGACGTCGTCATGTGCCGGCTGGCGATGGTGGGCCTGTCGGCGCGCGACGCCGACAAGCGGCCTTCGGACCTGTCCGGCGGCATGGTGAAGCGCGTGGCGCTGGCGCGCGCGCTGTCGCTGGATCCGGAACTGCTGTTCCTGGACGAGCCCACCGCCGGCCTGGACCCGCTGCGTTCGGACGAATTCGTGGACCTGGTGCGCAGCCTGCACCGACAATTGGGATTTACCGTCGTCATGGTGACGCACGACTTGGACACGCTGCTGGCGTTGGCCACGCGCGTCGCTGTGCTGGCGGACAAACGGGTGATCGTGTGCGACACGGTGCCGGAAGTATTGAAGGTCGATCACCCGTTCATTCACACGTTCTTCCTGGGCGAGCGCGGTTTGCGTGCGCTGGGGGATCTGGCGCCGAAGGGATTGCATCATGGAAAACCGTAGTCATGCGCTCATGGCCGGCATCTTCACGCTGGTCCTGCTGGCCGCAGCCGCCCTGGTGGCCATCTGGATCGGCCGAGACCGGACGCAGCTGCAGCCATACGAAATCATCTCCGCCACCGCCGTCAGCGGCCTGAACCCGCAGTCCACGGTGCGCTACCAGGGCGTGCCGGTGGGCAAGGTGCAGTCGCTGGCCCTGAACCCGGACAAGCCCGGGCAGGTGCGCATCCGCATCGGGGTGGCGCCGAACACGCCGATCACCGAATCCACCTGGGCCGAGCTGGGCGTGCAGGGCGTGACCGGCATGTCCAACGTGGAACTGCGCGACGACGGCACGTCGATGAAGCGGCTGGCGTCGTCGGCCGCGCATCCGGCCGCCATTCCGCTGCGCCCCGGTTTTCTCGATCGCATCGAGCAGCGCGGCGGCAAGCTGATCTCGAACGTGGAAGAGGTCACCGAACAACTGCGGCGCGTGCTGAGCGAGCAGAATGTGCAGGCGCTCACTGCCAGCCTGCAGAACGCTACCGATATCACCCAATCGCTCAGGGCTGCCAGCCAGGATCTGGGGCCCACGATGGCCAAGCTCGGTCCCCTGATGGATTCCTTGGACAAGACCTCGCGCCAGGCCGACCGCGCCGCGCGCGAAGTTGGCGACTTGGCCGCGCAGGCCCGCCAGTCGCTGGCGCGCCTGAATGCGCCTGGCGGACCCCTGTCCGCCGCCACCAGCAGCCTCAACGACATCGCCCTGGCCGCCGCGCGGCTGGATGGCGAGACCCTGCCGGCGATCACCGGCATGGCCGCCAATGTCAGCGCGGCCGCGCGCGGCGCCACCGTTACCCTGCGCCGTGTGGACAACACGCCGCAATCGTTCCTGTTCGGCCCGGCGCCCCGCGAGCCCGGGCCCGGCGAGGCCGGCTTTGCAGGCTTCGGGAGATCGTCCAAATGATGAAGATGCGTAGCGCCGTTCTTATCCTGACGTTGGCCCTGGCCGGTTGCGGCATCGGCCGGGTGGCCGCACCGCCCTCGGTGTTCGACCTGGGCCTGGATTCCCGCCCGGCGCCGGCCTTGCCCGCGCGCGAGACGATTGCGCTGGTCTTCCAGGCCGTGCCCAGCCTGTCCGATACCGGCGTGATCTGGCGCGTGGGCGACAGCGCCGCGCCCAAGGCCTATGCCAGCTATCGCTGGGCCTCGCCGCCGGCGGATCTGGTGCGGCAGCGCCTTACCGAGCGCCTGTCGCGCCAGGGGCCGGTGCTGGATGAGCGTGTCACCCTGCAGACGCCGCAGCTGCAGGTGTCGTTGTCCCAGTTCGAACAGGTATTCGCGGCCGACGGCCAGTCCAGCGAGGGCCGCGTGCTGCTGCAGGCGGTGTTGCTCAGCGGCCGCAGCGTGCTGGGCCAGACGCGCATCGAGGCACGCGCGCCGGCGCCCACGCAGGACGCGCAAGGCGGGGTCACGGCGTTGCGCCAGGCGACGGACGACGCCGCCGACCAATTGGCACAGTGGCTGGCCACGACGCTGAAGCCCGCGCCCAGGGCGGGCGGTTAACATCGCTTTTTTTTCCGCATCCTGAGTTACGCCATGTCCGCACGCACTGAAACCCACGCATTCACCGGAGCCGCCGGCCGCATCGACTGCGCCGTGGATTGGCCTGCGGGCACGCCGCGCGGCTGGGCGCTGGTCCTCCATCCGCATCCGCTACAGGGCGGCGCGCGCGAGAACAAGGTGGTCACGACCCTGTCGCGCGCTTGCGTGCAACATGGCCTGGTGGCGGTGCGGCCCAATTTCCGCGGGGTCGGCCAGTCCGAAGGCACGTTCGACAAATCCGTGGGCGAAACCCAGGACATGCTGGCGGTCGTGGCGCAGATGCGCGAACTGCATCCTGAACTGGCCCAGGCACCGTGGGTGCTGGCCGGCTTTTCGTTCGGCACTGCCGTCGCGGCGCAGACCTATGCCGCGTTGGCGGAGCAGGGTGACGCTGTGCTGCCGTCGGCCCTGATGCTGATGGGACCGGCCGTGAACCGCTTCCAGTCGCACGAAGTGCAGGTGCCGGACGACACGCTGCTGGTGCACGGCGAGGAAGACGAAGTCGTGCCGCTGTCCGAGGCCATGGACTGGGCGCGTCCGCGTTCGATCCCCGTCGTGGTGGTGCCCGGCGCATCGCACTTCTTCCACGGCAAGCTGCTGGTGCTGCGCCAACTGGTGCAGGCGCGGTTGAAGGTCGCGCTGGACTAAGACGGGGGCGCCGCTTTTGCGGCGCCAACGCCTTCAGCCTGGCCAGCGAGAGCCGCGGATCACACTGCAGAAGTTGCCGGGCTTGAAGGCCGGCTCCTTGTCGGCGATCACATCGGCCTTGACGTTGCCGAACGTCGTCTGCGGCTTGTGCTTGATGCCATCGTAGAAGGCCTGGATGATCTCTTCCTTGAAGCGCGGACTGCGCGGATGCGCCGCTACCACGGCTTCGCGCTGGGCGTCGCCGTATTCGCCATAAGTCAGGCCGAGCACGTCCATTTCCACGCCCGCCGTCACCAGCGCGACGACCGGGTGCATGAATTCGGGAATGCCGGGCGTGGTGTGCAGCGCAATGGCGGTCCACACCAGATCGATGTCCTGTTGCGAAATGCCGCGGCTACTCAGGAAGTCGCGCGCCGCGTTGGCGCCGTCCACCTCGAAGCGGCAGCAGTCGCTGCTGTGCTGATGCGTCAGGCCCATGTCGTGGAACATGCAGCCGCAATAAAGCAATTCCGGGTCGAACTTCAATCCGCGGCGCTTGCCAGCGAGCGCGCCGAAGTAGTAGACACGGCTGGAATGGTGGAAGAGCAGCGGCGTGGCGGTGTCGCGTACCAGCTCCGTGATTTCACGGGCGAGCTTGCTGTCGGGGATCTGAATGCCGTCGATGACAGGGTTCATGGCGAGTCCTTACAGGTGGTGGGGTAGGGGTTCGATAAATTCTCCCGCCGCACTAGAATGGCTTCAATCGTCGTAATACGCCAGATTCCGCCAAAACATGCGATTTCCCGACACCAGTCGGCAAGGCGCGATTCCATGACCAAGACCATAGCCATTCTTGCGCTGCCAGGTGTCCAGATGCTCGATGTCTCCGGGCCCCTGGACGTGTTCGCCCAGGCCAATGCCGAACTCGGGCGCGAGCAGTACGCGCTGCGCGTGGTGGGCTACGAGGCGGGTCCGATCCGCAGTTCATCGGGCGCGCGCCTGCTGCCCGACCTGACGCTTGACGGCCCTGTGCCGCGCCTGGATACCCTGCTTGTTGCCGGCACGCCGCAGGCCGCCAGCGCCATGCTCAGCAGCTCCGCCTTGCAATGGCTGCGCGCGACGGCCAGGGGCGCGCGGCGCTATGGCTCCGTCTGCACTGGCGCCTTCATGCTCGCCGCGGCAGGCCTGTTGGATGGACGACGGGTGACGACCCATTGGAATGCGGCGGCGCAGCTGCGTCTGGCCTATCCCAAGGTGACCGTCGAAGAGGACGCCCTGCATGTGCGCGACGGCAAGGTGCGCACGTCCGCCGGCGTGACGGCTGGCCTGGATCTGGCGCTGTCGCTGGTCGAGGAGGACCTCGGCCGGGAACTGGCCGCCAGTGTGGCGGCCCAGTTGGTGATGTTCTTCAAGCGGCCAGGCGGACAACTGCAATTCAGCCGCAAGGGACAGGCCGGCCCGGTAGGGCGCTCGGCGCTGCAGGAGGTCCAGCGCTGGGTCGCCGGCAACCCTGGGCTGCCGCTGTCGGTGGAAGCGCTGGCCGAACATGCGGGCCTGAGCCCCCGGCACTTCACGCGGCTGTTTCACGCCGAGGTCGGCGTCACGCCGGCCGCGTGGGTGGAGATGACGCGCATCGCCGCAGCCCGCGCGCTGCTGGAGGCGGGCTCGGCCACGCCCAAGCAGGTGGCCGCGCAATGCGGCTTTGCCAACGTCGACACCTTGCGCCGCGCCTTCGTCAAGCACGTGGGCGTTTCTCCGGCCGTGTACCGCCGCCATCACGGCGGCAGTCCCGATTGATCCGTTGCCGCGTCCCGAGGCCGCCAGGTTGCATCAAGTTGCATGTTTTAAATGCGCGGGAACCCCTGGCGGGCCGGACGGGTCTGATCGACTGCCTATAATTGTCAGCCACTTGCCCCGCGCCGGCGGGCGTCATTACTGGACCCACGTTGCCGATGAAGAATTTGCCTTACTCCGCTCACGCCCCCGTTGTCTTCACCCGTCGCCTGCTGTCAGGCGCGGTGCTGTCAGCCATGCTGGCAGCTTCGATGCCGGTCTGGGCGCAGCAGGCTCCGGCCGCGGCGCCGGCCGCAGCCGCTGGCGCCGCGGCCCCGGCGCCGAATGCTTCGGCGGTGGTGCCGGTGGGCGACGTCTCGGCCGTGCCGGCCCCCACCATCGCGGCCAAGGCCTGGATCGTGATGGACGTGAACAGTGGCCAGACCCTGGCCGCCTCCAACCCGGACATGAAGGTCGAGCCGGCCTCGCTCACCAAGATCATGACGGCCTACGTCGTGTTCAACGCGCTGGATGAAAAGCGCCTGACGCTGGAGCAGACCGTGCCGGTGTCCGAGCGCGCCTGGCGCACGGGCGGTTCGCGCATGTTCATCGAACCGCGCAAGCCGGTCACTGTTGATGAACTGAACCAGGGCATGATCGTGCAGTCCGGCAACGACGCCTCCGTGGCCCTGGCCGAGGCCGTGGGCGGCAGCGAGGCCTCGTTCGCTTCGCTGATGAACCAGGAAGCCGAACGCCTGGGCATGCGCAACACCCACTTCATGAACGCGACGGGCCTGCCCGATCCGCAGCACATGACGTCCACGCGCGACCTGGCCATCCTGTCCTCGCACCTGATCACCGATCACCCAGACCACTTCCACTACTACAAGCAGAAGAGCTACACCTACAACAAGATCACCCAGCCCAACCGCAACCGCCTGCTGTGGGCCGACCCCTCGGTGGACGGCATGAAGACCGGCCATACCGATTCGGCCGGCTACTGCCTGGTGTCGACCGCCGTGCGCGGCGACCGTCGCATCCTGGTGGTCGTGGTAGGCACGGACAGCGAAGCCACGCGCGCCGAGGAAAGCCTGAAGCTGCTGAACTGGAGCTTCCAGAACTTCGACACCGTCAAGCTGTTCGACAAGAGCCAGCCTGGCATCGATGCGCGCGTCTGGGAAGGCACGGCAGAAAGCGTCAAGCTCGGCCCGCCCAACCCTGTGTCGATCGCGGTGCCGCGCGGCAAGGCCGGCGACTTGAAGCCGGTGGCGCAGCGCACGGATCCGCTGATTGCCCCGCTGGCCAAGGGCCAGCAGGTCGGCACCCTGCAATTCACGCTGGACGGCAAGGTGCTGCGCACCGAACCGCTGGTGGTGCAGGACGCGGTCGAGCGCGCCGGCTTCTTCGGCCGCATGGTCGATACCGTCAAGCGCTGGTTCGAATAATCCTGCCGCGCCGTGGGCGCGGGGGGTGTAAGCTAGCAACGGGCGTTTCGCATGAAACGCCCGTGCTTTATTCACGGGACGGACCAGACGGTTCGTCCCTCTCCATTTCATACTCAGGAGTGCCTCATGATTCCGGGCGTGCCGGGCGAAAGCCAGGTGTATCTCAACGGTGAGTTTCTGCGCGTGGACGAGGCCAAGGTCTCTGTCCTCGACCGTGGCTTCATTTTCGGCGACGGCATCTACGAAGTCGTCCCCGTGTACCAAGGCAATGCGTTCCGCATGGCCGAACACCTCAACCGCCTGGACCGCAGCCTGGCTGCCTTGCGGATTGCCCAGCCTTTCGACCGCGCAGGCTGGATCGACCTGATCCAGCAGCTGCTGGCGCGCACCAAGCTGGAGACCTGCATCGTTTACCTGCAGGTGACGCGCGGCGTGGCCAAGCGCGACCACCAGTTCCCCTCGACCCCCGTCACGCCGACGGTCTTCGGCATGATCTCGGCCTGGTCGCCGCCGCCTGCCGCCCAGCGCGAGCGCGGCCTCAGCGCCATCAGCATTCCGGACGAGCGCTGGCTGCATTGCGAAATCAAATCGGTGTCCCTGCTGGGCAACGTATTGGCCAAGCAGCAGGCGGTCGATGCCGAGGTCGACGAAGCGGTGCAGTTCCGCGACGGCTACCTGACCGAAGGCTCGTCCACCAATATCTGGGTAGTTTCCGGCGGCAAGCTGTTGGCGCCGCCCAAGAACAACCTGATCCTGGAAGGCATCCGCTACGGCCTGATGGGCGAGCTGGCCGCCGAGGCCGGCATTCCTTTCGAGTCGCGCCCCATCACGCGGCAAGAAGTGGAACAAGCCGACGAGCTGATGCTGTCCTCGGCCACCAAGGAAGTGCTGGCCATCGTGTCGCTGGATGGCAAGCCGGTGGGTTCGGGCAAGCCCGGCCCCGTTTTTGCGCAATTGCGCGCGGGTTATGATGCCCGCATCGCCGCGCTCTAGGCCCGGCATCACCGGGCGGCTCCTGCGGGGCCGCCCCGGCGGTCTTGCCGGCTGGCGGCTTGCCCCCATATACATAGGATCTGGCCGCCCCGTGGCACAGCCCTCGGGTGCAGGATCGAGCAGTGGCCGAGCCCTGGGGGGCAACACCTTATAGGCACATCATGCAAAATATTCCGCCCGAAGACTCCCTCATCGAATACCCCAGCGACTTTCCCATCAAGGTCATGGGCAAGCAGCACCCGGAATTCGCGCAGACGCTGACCGAAGTCGTGCTGCAGTTCGACCCCGAGTTCGACGCAGCGACGGTGGAAATGCGGCCCAGCAAGGGCGGCAACTACATGGGCCTGACCTTCACGGTGCGCGCGACCTCGCGCGAGCAGCTGGACGCGCTCTACCGCGCCCTGCACGGCCATCCGATGGTGTCCATCGTTCTCTGACGCAAGAGCAGGACAGCCGTGATCAAGTGGCTCGCGCGGCCGGCCGACTACCTGTCGGTCTGGCACGATATGCAGGCGTACACCAATCTGCGTGGCGCCGATACGCCTGACGAGATCTGGCTCTGCGAACACGCACCCGTCTACACCTTGGGCCAGGCCGGCCAGCCCCAGCATGTGCTCAACCCCGGAAACATTCCCATCGTCCACTGCGACCGCGGCGGGCAGGTGACCTACCACGGTCCCGGCCAGGTCATGGCCTACGCGCTGTTCGACCTGCGCCGCGCCGACATCTACGTCAAGGAATACGTCAATCTGCTGGAGGGCGCGGTCATCGACACGCTGGCCCAGATGGGCGTGGCCGACGCCTGCCGCAAACCGGGCGCGCCGGGGGTCTACGTGCCCGATCCGGACGGGGGCGAGCTGGCCAAGATCGCCGCGCTGGGCATCAAGATCCGCAATGGCCGGGCTTATCACGGCGTATCGCTGAACGTGCGGATGGACCTGGCGCCGTTTCTGGGGATCAACCCCTGCGGCTATGCGGGCCTGCGTACCGTGGACATGGCGGCCTGCGGCGTGCACCGCGAGCCGACCGAGACAGGCGAGACGCTGGCGCGCAATCTGGCGCAGGCCTGGGACCGCGCAAGGAACAAGACATGAAGAGCTATACCGCAGCCGACGTGGCCGCGACCACGCCTGAAGAGTTGGCGCGCCTGCGCGAGCGGGGGCCGGCCGAGGACTACGCGGCATGGATCCGCGCGGCGGCCGAGCTGGGGCTGATCGAAGCCCAGACCATCTACGGCCAGATGCTGCTGGATGGCGCCGGCGTCGAACGCGATCAGGAACAGGGACTGGCATGGTTCAAGCGCGCCGCCCATGCCGACCATCCCATGGCCATCAACATGGTGGGTCGCTGCTACGAGAACGGCTGGGGCGTGCCGCGCGACGACACGGTCGCGGCCTACTGGTTTCGCCTGGCCGCCGACAAGGGCCTGGACTGGGGCATGTACAACTACGCCCACATGCTGCGCAGCGGCCGGGGCGGCGTGGCGCAGAATTCCGCGGCGGCCCTGGCCCTCTACCAGAAAGCGGCGCAGGCCGGCCACGTGAAGTCCATCGGCGTGGTGGGCCGCTACTACGAGGCCGGCGACGTGGTCGAACAGGACCTGGACCGCGCTTTCGATTGCTACCAGCGCTGTGCCGAAGGCGGCGATTTCCGTGGCATGTTCCATCTGGGCCGCCTGCTCTTGCTGCGTGGCCGCAAGGAAGACGCCGTGCAGTGGCTGATCCAGGTTCCGGAGACGGCCACGCCCGCTTTTCTGCGGGAAGCCAACGGCATGCTCCAGGCCAGCGGCTTTCCGCCGCTGTATGAAGGCATTGCCTAGCCCAGGGACGGCCGGGGCCGCCAGGGCCGGGCTGCCGGCCACCTCCGATACGCCCTAGGTACTGAGCCGTTCCTCGAACACCACGTCGACGATTTCCCGCTCGCCCGTGCCGCGTTCGCCTTCCAGGCGGTCCAGCAGCAGCTGGCCGGCGCGCCGGCCCAGGGTCGCGGCGTCGGCGCCCAAAGTGGTCAAGCCCTGCGCCCATTGCGCGGCGCTGCCGTCGTCCGAGTAGCCCAGCACCGCCAGGTCCTGCGGTACCTGCAGGTCGCGGTTGTGGGCTTCGGATACCGCAGCGGCGGCCAGCAGGTCCGTGGTGCAGAACACCGCGTCGAAGATCGTGTTGGTGGCCAGCAGGCGCAGGAAGGCCATGCGGCCGTCGTTCATGTGCTGGACTTCGGGCTGCACGATGTCCGCCACCCGTTCCAGTCCGAGCGCGGCCGCGCTGCTGATAAAGCCTTCGCGACGGGCGCGTTCCCAGGGGTTGTCGGTGCTGATGCAGGCGACCCGCGCATGGCGCTTGGCGGCCAGGTGCCGCGCGGCCATGCGGCCGGCTTCCGCGTTGTCGACCACGACAGCGCCGTCCAGCGGCTGGGCGGATGCGCTCCAGGTTTCCACGATGGGGATTTCCAGCGTCGCCAGGACGGCGCGCAGGCCGGGATCGTCCAGCGGGCCTATGGACAGGACGGCGGCGGGACGCAAGTCGCCGAGTCGGGTCAGGCCGGGGGCGTCATGCCAGGGGCCGGCGGCCAGGTAGTAGCCGGCGGGCAACAGCAATTCGGCGCAGGCCTGCGCGGCGCGGGCTGCGGGCGCCCAGTCCAGTCGGGGCGCGATCAGGGCGATGGGGCGGGGCGGGGGCAGGGAAGACATGGGTAAAACCGGCGGATTCGTCAGGCGTGACGATAACCCAGGCCGGTCCGGCCCCAGGACGTCCGCCGCCTGGGGGACGGAGCCTGCCCGGCGGATTGGGGCGGCGAAGGGTAAAATGCCGTTTTTGTCTCAGACCCGGCACGTCCGCGCGCCGGTCATGAAGGTGCCCCATGTCCACGCTTGTCGAGTCTCCTGTTCCCTCGAACGAATCCGCCGCCGCGCCCGCCGAGGCGGTCTACGATCCGACGCAAAAGCAGAAATCGCAGGCCAAGACGGCGCGCATCCCCATCAAGATCGTCCCGGCCGAGCGCCTGAAAAAGCCCGAGTGGATCCGCGTGAAGGCCGCCGCGCCCGGCTCGCGCTTCTACGACATCAAGCGCATCCTGCGCGAGCACAACCTGCACACGGTGTGCGAGGAAGCGTCCTGCCCGAACATCGGCGAATGCTTCGGCAAGGGCACGGCCACCTTCATGATCATGGGCGACAAGTGCACCCGCCGCTGCCCCTTCTGTGATGTGGGCCACGGCCGCCCGGATCCGCTGGACACCAATGAACCCCTGAATCTGGCGCGCACCATCGCCGCGATGAAGCTGTCCTATGTCGTGATCACCTCGGTGGACCGCGACGACCTGCGCGACGGCGGCGCCGGCCACTTCGTGGATTGCATCACGCACATCCGCGAACTGTCGCCCACCACCCGCATCGAGGTGCTGGTGCCCGACTTCCGCGGCCGCCTGGACCGCGCGCTGACCATCCTGAACGCCGGCCCCCCGGACGTCATGAACCACAACCTGGAAACCGTGCCGCGCCTGTACAAGCAGGCACGCCCGGGCTCGGACTACATGCACTCGCTGAAGCTGCTGGCCGAGTTCAAGCAGCTGCACCCCGAAGTCCCCACCAAGTCCGGCCTGATGCTGGGCCTGGGCGAGACCGACGAGGAAATCCTGCAGGTGATGCGCGACATGCGCGAGCACAACGTGGACATGCTGACCATCGGCCAGTACCTGCAGCCTTCGGAACACCACCTGCCGGTGCTGCGTTACGTGCATCCGGACACCTTCGCCATGTTCGAGCGCGAGGCCTATGCCATGGGCTTCTCGCACGCGGCGGTGGGGGCGATGGTGCGTTCCTCGTACCACGCCGACGAACAGGCCCACGCGGCCGGCGTGAACTGAGTCAGCAGGCCGGCGCGTCGGCGAACGGCGCGCCGTTGCGGTCCTTCTCGGACAGCAGGGGCGGCTGCTGGCAAGGCCAGGCGATCGCCAGTTGCGGATCGTCCCAGCGTATGCAGCGCTCGTGCTGCGGTGCGTAATAGTCCGTGGTCTTGTACAGGACCTCGGCAAATTCGGAAAGCGTCAGGAAGCCGTGGGCGAAGCCTTCCGGGACCCACATCTGGCGCTTGTTCTCCGCGCTGAGCAGGGCGCCTGCCCATTTCCCGTATGTCGGCGAGCTGCGTCGCATGTCCACCGCCACATCGAAAATTTCGCCCGCGCACACGCGCACAAGTTTCCCCTGGGCCTGTTCGACCTGGTAGTGCAGGCCGCGCAAGACGCCCTGGGCCGAGCGCGAATGATTGTCTTGCACGAAGTTGCGCTTCAGTCCCGTCGCCGCTTCGAATACGCCCTGGTTGAAGCTCTCGAAGAAAAAGCCGCGCTCGTCGCCCAGTACCCTGGGTTCCAGGATCAGCACCTCGGGAATGGTTTGGGGAATGACCTTCATCAGAACACCTTGTCCACCAGCACGCGCATCAGGTATTTGCCATAGCCGCTCTTGGCCAGCGGCGCAGCCAGCTTTTCCAGCGCGCTGGCGCTGATCCATCCCTGGCGGAAGGCGACCTCCTCGGGACAGGCCACCTTGAGTCCCTGGCGGTGCTCCAGCGTGGCGATGAACTGGCTCGCTTCCAGCAGCGATTCATGAGTCCCGGTGTCCAGCCAGGCGTAGCCGCGGCCCATGATCTCCACGGCCAGCCGGTCCTGTTCCAGATAGCGTTGGTTGACGTCGGTGATCTCGAGTTCGCCGCGCGCGGACGGCTGGATGCTGCGGGCGATGTCGATGACGTCGTTGTCGTAGAAGTACAGCCCGGTCACCGCATAGCTTGAGCGCGGCCGGGCCGGCTTTTCCTCGATCGACAGGACTTTGCCTCGCTGGTCGAATTCCGCCACGCCGTAGCGTTCGGCGTCCTGGACGTGGTAGGCGAACACGGTGGCGCCGTCTGTACGCGCGTCGGCGCGTTGCAGCAGCCTGGGCAGTTCATGACCGTAGAAGATGTTGTCACCCAGCACCAGCGCCACCGGATCCTGACCGATGAAGGGCGCGCCGATGAGGAAGGCCTGCGCCAGACCGTCGGGTGAAGGCTGCACCGCATATTCGAGGTTCAGCCCCCATTGCGAGCCGTCGCCCAGCAGTTGTTGGAAACGCGGCGTGTCTTGCGGCGTTGAAATGATCAGGATGTCGCGGATGCCCGCCAGCATCAGCGTGGTGAGCGGGTAATAGATCATCGGCTTGTCGAAGACCGGCAGCAGCTGTTTGCTGATGGCCAGCGTCGCCGGATGCAGCCGGACGCCCGAGCCGCCGGCCAGAACTATGCCTTTGCGCGCCATGCGGGGTCTCCAGGGATGACGAGTTGATCCAGGGTGCGGTCGACCTGTTCGGTCCAGGGCGGCATTTGCCGTTGCAACGCGCGCGACAGCACGGCGGTGTCCAGCACGGAATTGAGCGGCCGTTGCGCGGCGGAGGGGTAGTCGCGCGTGGCGACGGCGCGAATCCGCTCGGGAGCCAGCGTCAGGGCTGCGCCGCGCGCTGCGGCGCCAGCAACGATGTACTTTGCGTAGCCATGCCAGCTGGCGGAGCCGGCAGCGGCCAGATGATAGGTCCCCGCGGGCAGCAGGCCCACGCGGTGGCGCTGGATCGCCAGCGCCGTAATATCCGCGATCAGTTCGGCTGACGTCGGCGCGCCGCGCTGGTCCGCCACTACCCGCAGGTATTCCCGTTCCCGCGCCAGGCGCAGCATCGTCTTCAGGAAATTGCCGCCATGGGTCGAGTAGACCCAACTGGTCCTGAATATCAATGCGTCGCAGCCGCTGGCCTGGATGGCGCGCTCACCTTCGAGTTTGCTGCGGCCATACGCGTTCAGGGGGTTGGGAGTGTCGGTCTCCGCGTAGGGCCGCTCCTGTGCGCCGTCGAATACATAGTCGGTCGAATAGTGCACCAGCAAGGCATGGGCCGCGCGGGCATGGCGGGCCAGGGCGGCAACCGCGATTGCATTGACCTGTCGGGCGGCGTCGGGATCGCTTTCAGCCTGGTCCACCGCGGTGTAGGCGGCCGCATTCACGATCACGTCAGGCCGGTGGAACGCCAGGGCCGCGAGCAGCGCGCCCTGGTCGCGCAGGTCGGCATCGCCGCGGGCCAGCGCCACGACCTCTCCCAGAGGGAGCAGGGCGCGGCACAGTTCCCGGCCGATCTGGCCGTCCTTGCCCAGCAATAAGATCTTCACGCAGCCCTTGCTAAGTTTCGTAGCGTTCTTTGGCCCAGTCGCGATAGGCGCCACTGGCGACGTTCGCCACCCACTGCGGGTGGCCCAGGTACCAGATTACCGTTTTTCGGATGCCGCTTTCGAATGTTTCCGCAGGCGTCCAGCCCAGCTCGCGCTGCAGGCGGCCGGCATTGACCGCATAGCGGCGGTCATGGCCAGGACGGTCGGCAACATGCGTGATCTGGGCGGCGTAGGACCGCCTGTCGGCCCTGGGGCTGAGTTCGTCGAGCAGCGCGCAGACGTGCCGCACCACGTCGAGGTTGGTCTTTTCGTTCCAGCCGCCTACGTTGTAGGTCGCGCCCGGCTGGCCGGCTTCCAGTATCTTGCGGATCGCATCGCAATGGTCTGCCACATACAGCCAATCGCGGATTTGCATGCCGTCGCCATAGATCGGCAGGGGCTTGCCGGCGAGCGCGTTGTGGATGACCAGCGGGATCAGCTTTTCCGGGAACTGGTAGGGGCCATAGTTGTTGGCGCAGTTCGAGGTCAGCACCGGCAGGCCGTAGGTGGTGTGGAAGGCCCGCACCAGATGGTCGCTCGCCGCTTTGCTGGCGGAATAGGGGCTGTTGGGCGCATAGGGAGTCGTTTCCGTGAACGCGGGATCGGTCTTGCCCAGCGTGCCGTAGACCTCGTCGGTGGACACATGCACGAAGCGCAAGCGTGCCTGCTCGCCTGCCGGCAGGCCGGTCCAGTAGTCACGCACCGCCGTCAGCAGGCGGGACGTGCCCACGACGTTGGCCTGGATGAACGACTCGGGATCGGCGATGGAGCGGTCAACGTGGGTTTCGGCGGCGAAATTGATCACGGCCCGCGGTTTATGGGTGCGCAACAGGCGCGCAACCGCCTCCTGATTGCCGATATCACCCTGTACCAAGGTGTGCCTGGAGTCGCCGCGCAGCGGCGCCAGATTGTCCGGGTTGCCGGCGTAGGTGAGCTTGTCCAGCGTAACGACGGGTTCGTCGTTGCGGGCGAGCCAATCCAATACGAAATTGGAGCCGATGAAGCCGGCTCCTCCGGTGACCACGATACTCATCTCTACAAATCCTCAGGTCCCTGCGGCGCCAGGCGTAGCAGGGCCGCGAGACTATTTGCGCGCCTGGGCACCCGCCCAGAACGTGTCTTTCTGTCCCGCATGCTGGTTTATACAACGCGCCAGCACGAACATCAGATCCGACAGCCGGTTCAGGTATTGCCGCACGGGCGGGTTCACCGGGTCGATCCGGGCCAGCGCCACTACGGCCCGTTCGGCGCGGCGGCAGACGGTGCGCGCCACGTGGGCCTGCGCCGAACCGCGCGAGCCGCCCGGCAGGATGAATTCGCGCAGAGGCGGCAGGGCCGCGTTGTAGTGGGCCAGGCGCGCGTCCAGGCGGGCGATGTGCTCGTCCGTCAGGGCGGTGTGGCCGGGGATGCAGAGTTCCGCGCCCATATCGAACAGGTCGTGCTGGATGCCCAGCAGGTCCGTGGCTATTTCGGCGGGCAGGTCCTCGGTCAGCAGCACTCCGATGACGCTGTTCAGTTCGTCGACGTCGCCCATCGCCGCGATGCGCGGGGCGTCCTTGGGCGTGCGAGATCCGTCCCCAAGACCCGTGGTGCCGTCGTCTCCCGTGCGGGTGGCGATGACGGATAAGCGGTTGGCCATGGGAACTCCTGAAATGAGTGACGAAAGGTAGGGGTTTTGCGTCCAGCCATGAATATTGGCGGCGCGCTCCGCGCGTTCCGCAATCAACTGTCAGAATTGTTGCGTCAGGGCGGGGGAACTGTTGCACAAGGGCGGTATCCTAGCACTATGGAAAGCGGGGACGCCGGTCCCGCGCTGCCCCTGCAATCGGAGGATATCTGCATGATTTTTGACCGCAAGTATGCAATGCCCATGGCTGCCGCCGCGGCGGTGGCCGTCGTCACGCTGGCCGCGCCGTTGGCGTTCGCGCAGCAGGCCGACGCCAGCGGGGAAGTGCGGCGGGTGGATCCGGCCGCCGGCAAGGTCACGATCAAGCACGACGCCATCAAGCCGCTGGACCTGCCCGCCATGACGCTGGTCTATGAAGCCGATCCGGCGCTGCTGGCCAAGATCAAGGCGGGCGACAAGGTGCGCTTCACGGCGGTCCGCAAGGACGGCAAGTACATCGTGACCGCGATTACCAACTAGCCGCCGTCAGGCCGGGTACGCAAGTCCACACATTGCGCGGGTTTGCAGCATCCAGGACGAGCGCTTGTCCCGGGCGCTCCGGCAGTAAAAAAAACGCCGTCCACTGCCCTGAGGCTGCGGACGGCGTTTTGCCGGGGGCGCTGCGCGCCCGCGGTTTACAGCACGTAGCGCGCCAGGTCCTGGCTGCTGGCGGCTTCCGCCAGTTGCGCGTTGACGTAGGCAGCGTCGATCTTCACGTTCTTGTCGCTGCTGGCGGTGGCGTCGAACGACAGCTCGTCGAGCAGCTTCTCCATCACCGTGTACAGGCGGCGGGCGCCGATGTTCTCGGTGGTTTCGTTGACCTCGAAGGCCAGCTCGGCCAGGCGGCGCACGCCTTCTTCCGTGAACTCCAGCTGCAGGTCCTCGGTGGCCATCAGCGCGGTGTACTGCTTGGTCAGCGACGCGTCCGTGTCGGACAGGATGCGCACGAAGTCCTCGGCGGTCAGCGATTCCAGTTCGACGCGGATCGGGAAGCGGCCCTGCAGTTCAGGGATCAGGTCCGAGGGGCGCGACAGGTGGAAGGCGCCGGACGCGATGAACAGGATGTGGTCGGTGCGGACCATGCCGTAGCGCGTGTTGACGGTGGTGCCTTCGACCAGCGGCAGCAGGTCGCGCTGCACGCCTTGGCGCGAGACGTCCGCGCCGCCGGATTCCTGGCGGGCCGCGATCTTGTCGATTTCGTCCAGGAAGACGATGCCGTTCTGCTCGACGTTGTTGATCGCCACGGTGCGCAGGTCTTCTTCGTTGACGCGCTTGGCGGCTTCTTCGTCGACGATCAGCTTGAAGGCTTCGCGCACCTTCATCTTCTTGGGCTTTTTCTTGTCGCGGGCCATGCCGGCGAACATGCCGCGCAGCTGCTCGGCCATTTCTTCCATGCCGGGGGGCGTCATGACGTCCATCTGCGGCGCGGCCTGGGCGACTTCGATCTCGATTTCGAGGTCGTCGATCTTGCCTTCGCGCAGGCGCTTGCGGAAGGTCTGGCGGGCGCTGTTGTCCTCGCCGCGTTCCGGTTCGCCGGAGGCGCCGCGCGGGGGCGGCACCAGGGCGTCCAGGATGCGGTCTTCGGCGGCATCTTCAGCCTGGGTGCGCACGCGGCGCATTTCCAGCTCGCGCGTCTGCTTGATCGAATATTCGGTCAGGTCGCGGATGATGGTGTCGACGTCGCGGCCCACGTAGCCCACTTCGGTGAACTTGGTGGCTTCGATCTTGATGAAGGGCGCGTTGGCCAGCTTGGCCAGGCGGCGCGCGATCTCGGTCTTGCCCACGCCGGTGGGGCCGATCATGAGGATGTTCTTGGGGTGGATTTCGTGGCGCAGGGGTTCGGCGACCTGCTGGCGGCGCCAGCGGTTGCGCAGCGCCACGGCCACGGCGCGCTTGGCGCGGTTCTGGCCGACGATGTACTTGTCGAGTTCGGAGACGATCTCTCCGGGCGTCATGTTGGATGCGGACATGAGGGCGGATCCTTGAAGCTAGGGCGGGCTGGGGTGGCGGCCGCGGCGCGCCGGGCGCGCCGCGTGGCGGGCGTCAGTCGCCCAGCGTTTCGATGACGTGGTTCTGGTT
>NZ_JCBAMT010000033.1:0-62230 GCF_059760445.1 Achromobacter sp. D7-1
TTTACAAGGAAAAGGGCGGAACGGGAGGTGGTGCCCTTTGCCCGGGGGCCGGGGAGTTGTAAAAAGGAGCCGCCCGCCGCCGTGAGCGGCGCCGCGAGGCCCAACCCCAGATGCCCGCCCGCCGCGGCGGCCACGACGCCGCTGGCGGACACCAGCGCGATCACCGCCAGTGAGGTGCCGACAATGGCCTGCATGGTCAGGTCCGTGGCGCGGCGCAACGCGGGCACGATGACGAAGCCGCCGCCCACACCCAGCAAACCGGACAGAAAGCCCGCGACCAGGCCCGCGCCCGTCAAGGCGCGCGCGCAGGGCGCGGTCCAGCGCAGCCTGCCGGTACTGGCGTTGAGCTGGCAGGGCGGGGTGCGCGGCGCGGCATGGACCGCCGTCGCGGGCTTGGCGCCCTGGTTCCACATGCGCCACGCCACCATGCCCAGCACGCCGGCGAAGATGATGGCCAGCGGCGCATTGGGCAGGCGCCGCGCCGCCCACAGGCCCAGCGGCGAAACCAGTATGCCGGTGACGGCCATGAAGCCCGCCGCGCGATAGCGGACCTGGCCCTTGCGCAAGCCCAGCACCGCGCCCAGCGCGGCGGACAGGCCCACTGCCAGCAAGGCGATGGGCGCGGCCTGCGAGACCTGCAAGTGCAGGCCGAAGACCAGCAGCGGCACCGCCATGATGGCGCCGCCGGCGCCGGTCAGCCCGAGTATCAGGCCCACGCACGCCCCCAGCGCCGCGCTGACGGCCAACACCGTATCGATCATGGCGGCGCTCAGTTGCCCAGCGGGCGGGCCAGCCATTCACGGCCCTTGAGCATGCCATTCCAGTAGATCCAGGGCAGCAAGGTCGCCTTGAGGAACCAGGCGCTTTTGCGCGGCACGGTCGGATCCAGCGGGAAGGTCGGCAACAGCTTGCCGCCATAGCCGAACTCGGCCAGCACGATGCGGCCGCGCTCCACCGTCAGCGGGCAGGAGCCGTAGCCGTCGTACTTGACCGGCATGGCGTGGCCTTCGCGCAGCGCCAGCAGGTTCTCGGCCACTGTCACGATCTGCTTGCGCGCGGCCGCGGCAGTCTTGGCATTGCTGGTGCAGATACCGTCGCCCAGCCCGAACACGTTGCCATGGCGCACGTGCAAAAGCGTGGCGGGATCCACTTCGCACCAGCCGGCGGCATCCGCCAGCGGGCTGTTTTTCAGGAAGTCGTGCGGGACCTGGGGCGGCACCGCGTGCAGCATGTCGAAGGACTTCTCCACGCGCGTCACCGCGCCGTCAGCGTTCTTGAGGTCGAACCAGGCCTTGCGCGCCGCGCCGTCCACCGCCACCAGCGCTGAATTGAAGGCCAGCGCGATGCCGTAGCTTTCCACGTAGCGCATCAGCGGCGGCACAAAGGTCGGCACGCCGAACAGCGCCGCGCCCGCCAGGTCGAACTCTACGTCGATGCGGTCCAGCACGCCTGTGCGCTTCCAGTGATCGCAGGCCAGGTACATGGCTTTCTGCGGCGCGCCGGCGCATTTGATGGGCATGGCCGGCTGCGTGAACAGCGCCTGCCCGCCCTTCAGTCCGCGCACCAGTTCCCAGGTATAGGGCGCCAGGTCGTAGCGGTAGTTGGAACTGACGCCGTTCTTGCCCAGCGTATCGGCCAGGCCCTCGACCTTGTCCCACGCCAGGCGCAGGCCGGGGCAGACGATCAATTGCTGGTAGCTCACGGCGCTGCCGTCCGCCAGCCGCACGCGGTTGGCTTCGGGCTCGAAGCCTGCGGCGGCGGCCCGCAGCCAGGTGGCGCGTTTGGGCATGACGGCGTCGGTTGGGCGCACGGTCTTGGCGACGTCGAAGGCGCCGCCGCCCACCAGCGTCCAGGCCGGCTGGTAGTAGTGCTTGTCGCTAGGCTCGATGACGCCGATGCGCAGGTCCGGACGGCGGCGCAGCAGGCTGGCGGTGACGCCTATGCCCGCCGATCCGCCACCCACCACCACCACATCGAAATCGCGCTGCGCCTCTGCTGTCGGCATGCTTGTCTCCTCGCCGGTTTACCGGCTTTTGAATTTTTCCAGGACTGAAAATATCGCCATGCCTACCACCATGGCGGCCACGAAAATCAACGCCTCGGTCACGCCGGCCGCCGCGGCCACCAGTGCCGGTCCCGGGCAGAAACCGGCCAGCCCCCAGCCCGCACCAAACGCCACGCTGCCGACGGCCAGGCGCAAGTCCACCCGGGTGGCCGTGGGCCAACGCATGGGTTCGCCCGACAGGCTGGCGCGGCGGCGGCGCAAGAGTGCGAAGCCCGCCGCGGTCACCAGCACGGCGCCGCCCATCACGAAAGCCAGCGACGGATCCCAGGCGCCGGCGAGGTCAAGGAAGCCCAGCACCTTGGCCGGATTGGCCATGCCGGAAATGATGAGGCCCAGGCCGAACACCAGGCCCGATGCGAAGGCGATCAGCGCGACCATGTCAGAGCGCTCCCAGATGACGGATGACGTAGACCACGGCAAAGCCCGCGCCCATGAACAAGGCGGTAGCGGTCAGCGAGCGGCGCGATCCGCGCGACACACCGCAGACGCCGTGGCCGCTGGTGCAGCCCGAGGCGTAGCGCGTGCCGATGCCGACCAGCAAGCCCGCCACGATCAGGCGCGTGGTGCTGGCCTCCACCACCACAGGCGGCAAGGCGCTGCCCAGGCGGTACAGCCAGGGCGAAACCAGCAGGCCGATTAGAAAGGCCAGCCGCCACATGCCGTCGCGTTCGCCCTGAAGCAGGCCGCCCACAACCCCGCTGATGCCCGCGATGCGGCCCGCGCCCGCCATCAACAGCACGGCAGCCGCGCCGATGAGCAGGCCGCCCGCGCCCGCGGACCAGGGAGTGAAGGCGGACCAGTCCAGGCTCACTTGAGTGACTCCATGGCGCGGCCGCAGTACAAACTCGATAGTGTCTTCATGACCTGGCTGACCTCGAAACTGGCCATCTGGTAGTAGACGTACTTGCCCTCGCGCCGCGTTGCGACCAGTCCTTCATCGCGCAGCACGCCCAATTGCTGGGACAGCGTGGGCTGATGGATGCCAGTCAGCGATTCGAGTTCGCTCACGTTGCGTTCGTTCTGGACCAGCTGGCACAGCAGCAGCAAGCGGTCTTCGTTGGCCAGCGCCTTGAGCAGCGCGCAGGCCTGGGAGGCGGATTCGCGCAAGACGGCGACTTCGCACTCGGTCAGGGCTTCATTCATTTGATACGTATCAATCGGCGTGAGGGAGTTTGATCATTATATTTGCCAATATAATATTCAACAATATTATTGAAATACATATAGTGTTTCATCGTGCAGCGACTCGCTGCGATGCGAGCGTTCATGTCTCCCCAGATCCAGGCCTTTTTCGATCCCGTCACCGCCACCGTCACCTACGTCGTGCATGAGCCCGCGCCGGGCGGCGCCTGCGCCATCATCGACTCGGTGCTGGACTACGACCCCAAGTCCGGACGCTGCAGCACCGCCAGCGCCGACCGGGTGGCCGACTACGTGCGCCAGCACGGCCTGAAGACCGAATGGCTGCTGGAAACCCACGCGCATGCCGACCACCTGTCGGCGGCGCCCTATCTGCAGCGGCAGCTCGGCGGCGTCATCGCCATCGGCCAGAGCATCCAGACCGTGCAGGGCGTGTTCAAGAAGATCTTCAACCTGGAACCGGAGTTCCAGCTGGACGGCTCGCAGTTCGGCCATCTGTTCGCCGACGGCGAAACCTTCCGCATCGGCGCGCTGACGGCGCAGGCCATCCACGTGCCCGGCCACACCCCGGCCGACATGGCCTACCTGATCGGCGACGCCGCTTTCGTCGGCGACACGCTGTTCATGCCGGACGTGGGCACGGCGCGCTGCGACTTCCCCGGCGGCGACGCCCATCAGCTCTACCGTTCCATCCAGCGGCTGCTGAGCCTGCCCGCCGGGACGCGGCTGCACATGTGCCACGACTACCCGCCCGCCGGACGCGACGCCTCCTGGCAGAGCACGGTGGCCGAACAGCGCCGCGCCAACATCCACGTGCGCGATGGCGTCAGCGAAGATGAATTCGTGGCCATGCGCACGCGGCGTGATGCCACGCTTTCCATGCCCACCCTCATCCTGCCCGCCATCCAGGTGAACATCCGCGCCGGCCACTTCCCGCCGCCCGAAGACAACGGCGTGCGCTATCTGAAAATACCCGTCGACGCGCTCTGACAGCGGCGGCGGGCACCGCGATCCGGGCTTGCGCGCCCCGGGCTTATCCCGCAAGATCGTCCGATCGCAGAATTGCCGATCAGACGGATCCCCCATGTTTGCAGAAGCCGAAGCCGACCCCAGCCTATCCAAGGAAGAATTCAAGCCGCTGGAGGCGAAGCTGCGCGTCGCCTTGCTGAACGCGCAGTACCAGCGCCTGCAGAAGGCCGACAAGACGCTGCTGATCGTGATCGCGGGCATAGACGGCGCCGGCAAGGGCGCCACCGTCAACCTGCTGAACGAGTGGATGGATCCGCGCCACATCAAGACGCTGGCCTACGGGCCGCGTGAAGGCGCCGCGCTGCAGCGTCCGCCATTCTGGCGCTATTGGAACGACCTGCCGCCCAAAGGCAGCACCGGCATCGTCTTCGGATCCTGGTACGCGCCGCTGCTGTTCGAGGCCACGCGCAAGAAGCCTGACCAGAACAGCATCGAGGCGCAAGCCGCGGCCATCCGCCACTTCGAGGCCATGCTCGCCGCCGAAGGCGTGCAGATCGTCAAGCTCTGGTTCCATTTGTCGGCCAAGGCGCAGAAGGCCCGCGCCGAACGCCTGCTGGCCAGCCCCGAAACCTCCTGGCAGGTCAGCCCGATCGACCTGAAGGTCTACAAGAAGTACGACCGCATCCGCAACGCCGGCCAGGTGGTGCTGAACCGCACGGACAGCGGCCACGCGCCCTGGGTCGTGATCCCCAGCGCGGACGAGGACATCCGCGCCGCGCGCACCGCCGAAGCGGTGCTGGCCGCCATGCGCCAGCGCGGCGTGCCGCGCATCCCGCCCGCCTTCGTGGCGCATGCCCGGACCACCCGCGTCGTCGACCGCCTGGGCGAACTGGACTACGAGGCCAAGACCGACAAGGACGATTACGAATCCGAACTGGGCCTGCTGCAAGGCCGGCTGGCGCGGGCGGCGCGCTCAAAGAAATTCCAGGAACGCTCGCTGGTGCTGGTATTCGAGGGCCAGGACGCGGCTGGCAAGGGCGGCGCGATCCGCCGTGTGACGCATGCGCTGGACGCGCGGCAGTTCGACATCACGCCCGTATCCGCGCCCAACAGCGAGGAACAGGCCAGGCCCTATCTGTGGCGCTTCTGGCGTCACGTGCCGCGCCATGGGCGCATCGCCATCTTCGACCGGTCCTGGTATGGCCGCGTGCTGGTCGAGCGCGTCGAAAAACTGACCGCGCCTGCCAACTGGCGCCGCGCCTACGCCGAGATCAACGACTTCGAGGGGCAACTGGCGGCCAGCGGCGCGCTGGTGCTGAAGTTCTGGCTGGCCGTGACGCCGGACGTGCAGCTGGAGCGCTTCAAGGAACGCGAGAATTCCCCCTTCAAGAATTTCAAGATCACGGCCGACGACTGGCGCAACCGCGACAAATGGAAGGACTACGCGGCCGCGGCCAACGAGATGCTGGCGCGTACCGACCTCGCGCACGCGCCCTGGCATCTGGTGTCGGCCAACGACAAGCGCTACGCTCGATTGCAAGTGCTGCGACACATCGTCGAAGCCATGGAAGACCAACTCTGAATCCCGCCTGGAGGCCGCAAGCCATGAGTACCGCAGAAATCCGTCCCATCGTCGCCGCCGACTTCGAGGCCTGGCTGCCACTTTGGAAGGGCTACCAGGACTTCTATCGCGTCAACATCGACGACGCGGTCACGCGCAACACCTGGGCGCGCTTCCTGGACCCTGCCGAACCCATGCACGCGGCGCTGGCCTATGAAAGCGGCCGGGCCGTCGGCATGGTGCACTGGATCTTCCACCGCTCCACCTGGACGGCGGGCGACTACTGCTATCTGCAAGACCTGTACGTAGACCCGGACGTGCGCGGCACCGGCGCCGGCCGCAAGCTGATCGAACACGTGTACGCGCAGGCCGCCGCCGCCAACTGCTCGCGCGTGTACTGGCTGACGCACGAGACCAACGCCACCGCCATCCAGCTCTACGACCGCATCGCCGACCGCTCCGGCTTCATCCAGTACCGCAAGGTGATGCCGTGAGCGCACGCGATCCCAACTGTCCGCTATGCCAGGAAGACGGCGGCACGCTGCTGTGGCGTGGCCCGCACTTACGCATCATCGAGGTGGACGACCCCGACTATCCGGGCTTCACGCGGGTGATCTGGAACGGCCACCTGGCCGAAATGACCAGCCTGTCCACCCACGGCCGCGACCTGCTGATGCGGGCCGTGTACGTGGTGGAGGAAGCGCAACAATCGGTCCTGGGACCCGACAAGATCAACCTGGCTTCGCTGGGCAACATGGTGCCGCACCTGCATTGGCATGTGATCCCGCGCTGGCGCGGCGACCGCCATTTCCCCGATCCGATCTGGGCGCCGCCGCGCGTCGCCGCCGGCGCGGAATCCGCGGAATGGCAGGAGCGTCAGGCGCGCGTGCAGGCGCTGCTGCCGCGCTACCGCGACCGGCTGGTCGAGGCCATGAACGCCCTGCTCTGGCACTGAGCCGCCGCCCGCCTCAGGCGATGCGCGCCGATCCCCGCAGTTCCGCCAGCCAGCCGGCATAGGCCTGTTCCACCAGGGCCGCCGTGCGTTCGGCGGAAAACTGGCCCTGGCCCCGGATCAGCTCCCGGCCCGCGTCGCCCATGCGGCGGCGCAGCGCAGGATCGGCCAACAGGCTTTCCAGCGCGCCCGCCAATGCCGCCGGATCGGCAGGCGGCACCAGCAGACCCGTCACGCCAGCCTGCATGGTTTCCGGCACGCCGCCCACATTGGTGCCCACCACCGGCAGCCCCATGGCCGCGGCCTCGATGAATACCGTGCCCAGGGCCTCGCGCAGCGTCGGCAGCGCGAACACGTCGAAGGCAGTCAGGACGTTGCCGATGTCGTCGCGCCGGCCCGTGAAATGCACGCGCTGGGCCAGGCCCAACGCCTCCGCCTGTGTCCGCAACTGCCCGCCCATGGGCTGGCCTTCGCCCACCAGCACCAGATGGGCATTCGGGAACGTGGCGGAAATGCGATGGAAGGCGTCGATCAGATCGCAATGGCCCTTGTCCGCCCGCATCACGGCCACGCAACCGACCACCAGCGCGTCCTCGGGCAGGCCGAGTTCGCGCCTGACGCAGACGCCGCTTTGCACCTGGGGCAGCACCACCGGCGAATGGATGGTGGCGATGGCCTCCGGCCGCGCGCCCCCGTCCAGCAACTGCCCGCGCACGTAGCGGCTGACGGCGATGACGCGATGCGCCAGCCAGGTATAGGCGTAAAGGGAATTGATGGGCTTGGCCAGATGGCGCGTGCGCACGATGAGCCGCGTGCCGGCCAGGCGGGCCGCGATCGCGCCCAACACCGTATCGCGGCGGCTGTGCGTATTGACCACGTCAAAGCGCCCGCCACGCAACAGGCGGCGCATGACGGCGACGCAACGCACGAAATTGAGCGGGCCGTCCATGGCAACGAGATGCACCGTAAAGCCGACCTCGCGCAAACGCCTGCCCAGTTCCGCGTCGGGTTGGCAGACCGCTTCCAGATGATGGCCGCGCTCGCGCATGGCGATCATCTCCTTGTAGATGCAGAACTCCTGGCCGCCGAACGATGTGGCGGCTTCCGTATGCAGGATGCGCAGGCGCGCGTCGGGGCCGGGCCGGGCCTGGAGCGATTCGTTGGGATCCGGCATGATCAGGGATGGCCGCCTTGAGAGGTGTCCGCGTCGCTCCAGCGGCGGCCCTGCGACAGCAGGTAGGCCTCCAGGTAAGAAATGTCTTCCTGGTCCAGCGCCACCGCACCCGCGCTGGCGTGATCGCGCGGGCACTCGGAAGCCTGCAGCCGGTTTTCGGACCAGACGCGGGCCGCGCCAGTGCGGGACAGTTCAAAGCGCGCGCCCGCGCGCGCCCAGCCCAGCAGGCGTGCGCTGGGAATCAGTTGCCGGGTTTGGTAGATGCCGTGCGAACTGGGAGCCGCGGGCACGGTCAGTGTGTCACCGACATCCACCAGGCGGCTCGCGGCGCCGGGCTTGCCGGGCGTATAGGTCAATACCGTAAGAGGGCGTAGTGGCATTTAGCTAGCAAGAGTCGCCAGGCGGCCTTGCAAGCCACATACTGGTCGGGATTCAACGAAAGGGTTCGGTCGCCGAGCAAGCAACGCCAAGAATTCGACGCTGATTGGCTGTTTTTTCAAATAAATGAAAGACGTTCGACGAAATAGAAGAGTCCCGAAATACCAATTCAGGTAAAATTCAGGAATGAAACGCGCATCTTATCAAAACGTAAGCAAAGCCGGTACTGCATGAATTCACAGCCCGTACCGCCCCACAAACCGGTCTCGTTCCTGCAAGCGTTCCTCCGTTCCGAAGCGCTGGGCGGCTATGTCCTGATGCTGGCCGCGCTGGTCGCGCTGGTGGTTGCCAACAGCCCGGCCGCGCCCGCCTATTTCAGCGTGCTGGAAACCAAGCTCGGCTTCCACGTCGGTCCGGTCCTGCTCAAGGAAACCGTGCTGCACTGGATCAACGACGGCCTGATGGCCGTGTTCTTCCTGCTGGTCGGACTGGAAATCAAGCGCGAGGTCCTGGACGGCCAGCTACGCGGCGCCGCCCGCATCGTGCTGCCCGGCATCGCCGCCCTGGGCGGCATGGCGTTGCCGGCGCTGATCTATGTGCTGATCAACTTCGGCAGTCCCGACACCCTGCGCGGCTGGGCCATCCCCGCCGCGACCGACATCGCCTTCGCGCTGGGCATCCTGGCGCTGCTGGGCAGCCGCGTGCCGACCTCGCTGAAGATCTTCCTGACGGCGCTGGCCATCCTGGACGACCTGGGCGCCATCGTCATCATCGCCCTGTTCTATACCGCCGAACTGAATGTGTTCGCGCTGAGCATGGCGGGCGCCCTGCTGGCCTGCCTGTTCTGCCTGAACCGCGCCGGCGTGCTGCGGCTGACGCCCTACCTGCTGATCGGCGCGGTGCTGTGGTACTTCGTCCTGAAGTCCGGCGTGCATGCCACGCTGGCCGGCGTGGCGCTGGCGCTGACCATTCCGCTGCGCCCGCAAAACCAGGGCCATCCCGGCGCGCATTCGCCCCTGCATGTGCTGGAGCACGCGCTGCACAAGCCGGTGGCGCTGCTGATCGTGCCGATTTTCGGCTTCGCCAACGCCGGCGTGTCGTTCGCCGGCATGGGCCTGGGCAGCCTGGCGCAGCCCGTACCCCTGGGCGTGGCGCTGGGCCTGTTCCTGGGCAAGCAGCTGGGCGTGTTCGGCTTTGCCTGGCTGGCCATCAAGAGCGGCATCGCCACCCTGCCGCGCCACGCCAGCTTCACGCAGCTATATGGTGTGTCCCTGCTGTGCGGCATCGGCTTCACCATGAGCCTGTTCATCGGCGCCCTGGCGTTCACCGATCCGGCCGCCATCGACGCCACCAAGATCGGCGTGCTGACGGGTTCGCTGGCGTCCGCCGTGGTCGGCTTCCTGCTGCTGCGCGCCTGCGGGACGCGCGCCGGCACCGCCGAAAATCCTTGAGCAGGGCCTGAGTACGGACGGCGGGCGCTAAAGTAGCGGGATCCGAAACCAATCCGGGAGCCGCCATGAAGCCGTCCGCCATCGCCGTGCAACGCGTCTACGAGGGCTTGGGCCCGGAAGGCAGCTACCAGGCGCTGGTGGACCGCATGTGGCCGCGCGGGCTGCGCAAGGCGGATCTGCACCTGGACGAATGGGCCCGCGACATCGCGCCCACCCAGGAACTGTGCAAATGGTTCAGCCACATCGAGGAACGCTGGGAAGAATTCCGCCAGCGTTACCAGGCCGAACTGGCGGAACCCGAGCAGCAGGCCCGCATGGCCGCCTTGCTGGATGCGGCCGGCGACCGCCCGCTGACCCTGCTCTACGGCGCCCGTAATACTGAACACAACCAGGCCGTCGTGCTGCACGACGTACTGCAGGACTATGTCCGCCATCATCGCAAGCGCAAGAAGGCCTGAGCCAGCGTCCGTTTGCGCGTTCAGCCTGCTCTAATCCTGGCGCGCTACCATCAGGCCATGCTCCCCGCATCCGTGGGCGACAGGGCACGGCCCGGCCCACCGGCAATCCCAACCGGAGGTTCCAGCATGCATAACCTGAATGGAAAAGTCGCCGTCGTCACCGGCGCCGCCAGCGGCATCGGCAAGGAAATCGCCCTCACGCTGGCGCGCGCCGGCGCGGCTGTCGCCATCGCTGACCTGAACCAGGCCGGCGCCGACGCCGTCGCCCGCGAAATCGAACAGGCCGGCGGCAAGGCCATGGGCGTGGCCATGGACGTCACCAGCGAAGACGCCGTGAACCAGGGCATCGACCGCGTCGCGGCCGCCTACGGCAGCATCGACATCCTGATTTCGAACGCGGGCATCCAGATCGTGAACCCGATCGAGAACTTCGCATTCTCGGACTGGAAGAAGATGCAGGCCATCCACGTGGACGGCGCATTCCTCACGACCAAGGCGGCGCTCAAGCATATGTACAAGGGCGACCGCGGCGGCGTGGTCATCTACATGGGCTCGGTCCATTCGCACGAAGCCTCGCCGCTGAAGTCCGCCTACGTGGCCGCCAAGCACGCCCTGCTGGGCCTGGCGCGCGTGCTGGCCAAGGAAGGCGCGGCGCACAACGTGCGCTCGCACGTCATCTGCCCGGGTTTCGTGCGCACGCCGCTGGTGGAAAAGCAGATCCCGGAACAGGCCAAGGAACTGGGCATCAGCGAAGAGGACGTGGTCAAGAAGGTCATGCTGGGCGACACGGTCGACGGCGTATTCACGACGGTCGAGGACGTGGCGCAGACCGCCCTGTTCCTGGCCACCTTCCCCAGCGCCGCCTTCACCGGCCAGTCCTTCGTGGTCAGCCACGGCTGGTACATGCAGTAATTCGGCCCGCGGCGCCTTTTGCCGCGCGGTCTTTGATACCCTAGCCCTCTTTGTGGACCGGCGCGCAGTCGCGCGCCGGCAGCCTGCCTTGAGGAACCCCATGTCTTTCAGCTCCGACGCCTGGGCGCGCAACGCCGCGCTGTACGAAACCACGCGCGACATGCCGTTCAACCGGGAACTGGCCAGCGGCCAGCTCGACGAGAACGCGTTCAAGCACTACATGATTCAGGACGCGCATTATCTGGTGGCCTTCGGACGCGCGCTGGCCATTGCTTCGGCCAAGGCCGACGACGCCGACGGCGTGGTGCAGTTCGCGGATGCGGCCAAAGGCGCGGTCGTCGCCGAACGCACGCTGCACGCCGGCTTCCTGAAGCAGTTCGGCATCGACGACGCCACCTTCGCAGCCACGCCGCTGACCCCGGCCTGCCACCACTACACCAGCTACCTGATCGCCACCGCCTGGAGCGCGCCGTATCCGGTAACGCTGGCGGCCCTGCTGCCGTGCTTCTGGATCTACGCCGAGATCGGCCGCGAGATCCATGCGCACGCGGCCCAGCCCAATCCCTATGCGGCCTGGATCGAGGCCTATGCCTGCGAGGACTTCCACGCCCTGGTGCAGCGGGTCATCGCCACGGTCGACCGCGTTGCCGAAAAGGCGTCCGCCGAAACGCTGGCGCAGATGCACGCGGCCTACACGCGCGCCGCGCAGCTGGAATGGATGTTCTGGGATTCGGCCTATCGCCAGGACGGCTGGCCGGTCTGAACGCTGGCGCAACCCCCAGGGCGCGCGTGTTCGTACGCGCGCCCCGCCGCATCTAGAACTGATAGCGCGTGCTCAGCAGGAAACTGCGAGGCGTACCGTAGTAGTTGCCACCATTGTTGCCCGCCAGCGTATCGAAATAGCGCTTGTCGAACAGGTTGTTCACGTTCAGCTGGAAATCCAGCTGGCGGTTCACCCGATAGCCCGCCACCAGATCGACCACCGCGTAGGGCGATTGCTTGATCACATACCCGGCGCTGCTGGTCAAGGACTGCGTCGTGATCTTGCTTTGCGCGCGCACCGCTCCGCCCACCCGCCACTGCTCCAATTTTCCTGGCAAGTGATACATCGCCGACACCTTGAACTGGTGCTGCGGAACATAGCTGGCGTAAGGTTGGCCGGATGCGCCATCCACGCCGCCGCTTGAGACCTTGGCCCGGGTGTACGAATAGCCGATGCCCACATTCAGGCGCGGCAGCAATTCGCCGTTGATGTCGACCTCCACCCCCTCGCTTTTCACCTCGCCAACGGCGCGGTAGCAATTGGTGGCCACGAAGCACGAGGGAATGTCCGTGACGGCTTGCGGCAGGTTGGTCTGCGTGGTCGAGAACAGCGCAATGGCGGCGTTGACGCGTTCATCCAGATAGCTGCCCTTCAAGCCGATTTCGTAATTGGTGCCTTCCACCGGCTTGAGCACGGTGCCGGACGTGTCCAGGTAGTACTGCGGTTTGAAGATGCTGGAATAGCTGGCGTAGACCGAATGGTTGTCGTTCAGGTCATAGATCAGCGCGGCATAGGGCGTGAAGTGGGCATCTTCGCCAAACTTGCGCTGACTGCTCCAGCTGCCCTGGGTCTGTTTATTGTCGAAGTCGTACCAATCCATGCGGGCGCCCAGGATCATGCTCAACGGATCGGCCAGGCGGAAGCGGCCCGTGGCATAGAACGACGTCAACTCGGAGCGTTGGTCGCGGCGCCACATCGTGTCTTTGGCGAAGTCCTGGCGGCGCATGGAATCCGGGTCCCAGGTGGAGGGGTCGACGCCGGAGACCATCAGGTAGCCGCCCGGCTCATCCAGGTAGCTATAGCCGTTGTCCAGCCAGTGGTCATTGCGGTAGCTCGCGCCCACTGCAATATCGTGCTCGCGGCCGAACAGCGTGATCGGGCCTTGGGCGGACAAGTCGAAGCTGCGCTGCTTCTTGTCGTAGTCATAGCGGCCTCCCATCACGTCATATACGGTGCTGCTCTGGCCGCCGTCGCTGGCGACGAAGTACGCGCCATCCAGCGACGATTTGCCATTGACGCCCCGGGCCGCCGCGCGCGCCATCCAGCCGTTGGCGAAGGTGTGCTTCAGCTCGGCGAACAGGCTGTATTCACTCTTGTCCCAATAGCTCCATGACGGCGAAAAGCGGCGCGACCGCCGGATATCCAGCGGAGTGCCATCCACGGCGGTGGGCACGCCCATCCATTCGGAGCCAGGGTTGTCTTCGCGATTGGAATGCCCGCCCAGCGTCAGGACGGTGTTAGCCGTCAGATCGATGTCCACCACGCCGTAGTACAGCTGCCTGCGGCTGCTGTAGCCGTCGGTGAAATAGTCCCGCGACTGCTGCGACGTGACGAAGCGTGCGCGCACCGCACCGCTGTCGTTCAATGGCCCGCTGGCATCGAATTCGCCCGAAAAGTTGTTCCATGACCCCGCGCGCGCGGTGGCAATGAATTGCGCAGCGTCGGTCGGCTGCTTGCGCACAAAGTTGATGGTGCCGGAAGGGTCGCCCATGCCGGTCATCAAACCAGTGGGGCCGCGCACGACTTCCACGTGGTCGTATATGGCCGTGGTGCTGTAGGTGGAGGTGTCCGTCTCGTACGACACGGGCAGGCCGTCCATCAGGAAGGTATTGATGGTGAAGCCGCGTGAGAAATAGCGCGACCGGTCATTGCTCCAATGGTTGACCGTGACGCCAGTGGTGCTGTTGGCGACGTCGTCGATCGTCTGCATGGCGAAGTCGTCCAGCTTCTGCCGAGTGACCACGCTGACGGATTGCGGCGTTTCCTGGATGGTCAGCGGCAGCTTGGTCGCCGTGCTCATGGCGCCAGTGGTGTAGGAACCGGTGTCCTCGGTGATCGAGTTGCCCTTGCCTACGACGGTGATGGTGTTCATCACCACGCTGTTGGCGTCCCCTACGCGCGACACCGACACATTGCTGCCCGATCGTTCAAACGCCAGCCCGGACCCTGCCAGCAGCGCCCGCAAGGCCTGGTCCGGCGTCAGATTGCCCGCCACGGCTGGCGCCTGCAGCCCCCGCACCGTATCGGGCGCGTACGCCAATTCCAGCGATGCCTGCGTCGCCAGTTGCGTCAAGGCGCCTTCCAGCGACTGCGCGGGGATATTCACGGCCAGCGGCGCTTCCTGCGCGTGGACCTCACGTTGCGGCATGGCCAGCGCCAGCATCAAGGACAGGGCCAGCACGGTCAGCCCGCGCGTCGGCTCGGCAAGGCGCGATGTGGGTCCAGAGGGTTTACGGTTCACGAGACTAGCGTTCCTGGAAGGGTCTTGAGACAAGGCGCGCCAGTCAGCCCATGACGGAGGATGCTGGCGCAGCCGCGGCATCGGATCGATGCCCTTGGGAGACAAGACGCCTGTCGCGGACAAATCCCTGATGGAGAAACGCGATTGAATAGTAACTATTCGTAATTAGGCGGGCCGGCGAGATGGCCGCGAGAAGCTAGCGGCGCACGATCAGCGCCGAGCCATCCGCGCCGCTTTGCACGCGCACCGGCGCGATCGCGGGCAGCAAATCCAGGAAGGCCTTGGGATTGTCGACGCTGAACACGCCCGAAATCCGCATCGCCGCCACATCATCACCCGACACGCGGATCGGCGCGTGACCGTAGCGGTTCATTTCGGAAACGGCTTCGGACAGCGGCACGTCGCGGAATACCGCGCGGCCGCGCTGCCAGGCCAGCAGAGTCGCCACGTCCAGTTTTTCGGACGGCGACAAGCGTCCATCCTGCGCCGTGCGCGTGCCCTGGCCCGCCGTCAGCAGTACCTGGCTGCGGTTCCACCAATGGCCAGACTGGACCGCCACCGTGCCCGATTCCACGGCCACGCGCACAACATCGGCGTCGCGCCGGACATTGAAGCGCGTGCCCGTCACGCGGATGGTCACGCCGCCGGCCTCAACATAGAACGGCCGGCTGGCGTCCGGCGTCACCGAAAATGTCGCCTCTCCCGCTTTCAGCTCCACCACCCGGCGGTCCGCGAGTAGCGCTACCGACAATTGCGTGGCGGTGTTCAGGTCGACGATGGACGCATCGGGCAGAGACACCTGCTGGCGTTGCCCCAACTGCGTTGCGTATTGCGCGGCGTAGCCGGGATCGCCCTCGCCCCATCGCGGCAATGCCACGGCCGCGACCACGGCGGCGGCGCCTGCAAGGACCAGTCCTGCCGCCAGGCGACGCCGCGGCGGCGCGCGGCGGCTGGATGCGGCTAACGGCTCCTGCGTCAGCGCGCGCAACCGCTCTTCCCCCAACTGCGCGCTGGCATTCCAGATGCCGCGCGCGCGGCGGAACTCCAGGTCGTGCGAGGGATGCGCCCGCCGCCACGCTTCGAACTGCAGGCGCTCGGCCTGGCTCATCTGTTCCGAATGCACACGGGCGAACCAATAGGCGGCCGCATCGCGGGGATCGGTCAGGGTGTCGGGGTCGATGGGGTCGGTCATTGCGCGGCGGATCAATCCGGGCAGAAGTGTTTCAGCTGTTCGCGGACTTCTCGCGTGGCGTCCATGATATAGCGCTCGACGGTATTGAGCGCCAGGCCCATCCGCGCCGCGACTTCGGGCTGCGAATAGCCTTCGAGCCGGCACCACACATAGGCTTGCCGCTTCTTTAGCGGCAAGCTGGCCAGGGCGCATTCCAGCGCGTCAGCCAACTGGCGAGCGCGAGCGCTGGACTCCGGGTCATGCCACTGGGCAGGGTCATCGGCGGCCCAGGCTTCCAGCGATACCTCATCATGCCGCGCCTGCCGCCGCATCTCGCTGATCAGCCGATTCTGCGCCGCCCGGCGCAAATAGGATTTGCCGTTGGATACGCTGCGGCTGCCGCCGCTCAGCAAGCCGGCCATCACATCCTGCGCGGCGTCCTCAGCCTCGCTGGGCCTTGAATTGCGCTTGGCCCACGCACCCACCAACTCGCCGTAGTGGGCGAGCCAACCTTTCAGGCTGCTGGGAGGACTGGACATGGCGGCAATCGCGGCGAATGCAGGAAGGCCGCAATATTAACAATGATTCTCAATTCGAATACAACAGCATGTCCACGAGACGGGCCACCTCACCCTCTGTGCCAAAATCGCGCCCATGCCTACCGATAATCGCCTCGTCCCTGACGCCCTTGGTACCCAGACCGCGCAACTACCCGACGCCTGGGCCGCCGCCTTTACACCTGGCGCCGTCGCCGACGCGCTGGCCGCCGTGACCGCTCACGTGGAAAAGCGCCTGAGCGAAGGCGCGACCATCTATCCCGCGACGCCCTTCCGCGCCCTGCACGGCCTGGCGCCGTCGGACGTGCGCGTGGTGATCCTGGGACAGGACCCGTACCACGGCCCCGGTCAGGCCCAGGGGCTGGCCTTCTCGGTGCCGGACGACTGCAAGCGGCCGCCCAGCCTGCGCAACATCTTCAATGAGATCGCCCAGGAGTATCCAGGCAGCAGCGTTCCTGCCGGCAACGACCTGAGCGACTGGGCCGATCAGGGCGTGCTGCTGCTGAATACCGCGCTGACCGTGGAAGACGGACAGCCTGCGTCCCATGCCAAGCGCGGCTGGGAAACGGTGACGGATGCGTTGATCGCCCTGGTCGCCAGAGATCCCTCCCCGAAGGTTTTCATGCTCTGGGGCGCTCATGCCCAAGCCAAGCGGGCGTTGCTCCCGGACAACAGCGGCCACCTGGTCTTGATGTCCAACCATCCTTCGCCGCTTTCCGCCAGAAGGCCCCCCGTACCCTTCCTGGGCTGCGGCCATTTCCTGGCGACCAATCAGTGGCTGACCAACCAAGGGAAAAACCCTATTGATTGGGGGCTGGACAAAAAAATAATTCCCATGCAGGGCGAATTCGGGTTATGATCGCCGCACTGCACAAAACGAGTTCGGCATTTACCGCCTTGATTTAGCGGAAGTTTTCGCAGTCTGCCGGGTAACAGCCCCGGCCCCATGCCGAACTATCATCGATTCCTGACCCCTTTCCTTTCGCCCTGCGTTCCACTCAGTACTAGAGAACGCGCCACGCGCATGGTTGATCCGGTCGGCACGATGCTCCATCAACCGTCGCCTGGATCCGGCCGCCTAATCCCCTGGCCCGACCAAGCACTGCGTCGCATTGATTGCGGCAAGGGAAAGTAATGTCTTTCGAAACCCTGGGTCTTGCGCCCGCTCTGTTGTCGGCCGTCCAAGAAGCTGGCTTCTCCACCCCCACCCCGGTCCAAGCCTCCGCCATTCCCCAAGCGCTGGCCGGCCACGACTTGATGGTGTCCTCGCAGACGGGTAGCGGCAAGACCGCGGCCTTCATGCTGCCGGCCCTGCACCGCATCGCCCAGATGCCCGCCAACAAGGGCGTCGGCGTGCAAGTGCTGGTGCTGACCCCGACCCGCGAACTGGCCCTGCAAGTCACCGACGCCACCGCCACCTACGGCCGCAAACTGGCCGACCTGCGCACCGCCACCGTCGTGGGCGGCATGCCCTACGGCGCGCAGCTGAAGGCGCTGTCGCGCCGCGTGGACGTGCTGGTCGCCACCCCCGGCCGCCTGATCGATCACCTGAACTCGGGCCGCGTCAAGCTGAACACCGTGCACACGCTGGTGCTGGACGAAGCCGACCGCATGCTGGACATGGGCTTCATCGAAGACATCGAGACCATCGTCGGCCGCCTGCCGGAAGACCGTCAGACGCTGCTGTTCTCGGCCACGCTGGACGGCACCATCGCCAAGCTGGCGGCGCGCATGATGCGCGATCCGCAGCGCATCGAAATGGCCGGCGCCAAGGAAAAGCACACCAACATCACGCAAAGCCTGCTGTACGCGGACGATGCCAGCCACAAGATGCAATTGCTGGACCACGTGCTGCGCGACGCCGCGCTGGACCAGGCCATCGTCTTCACGTCGACCAAGCGCGGCGCCGACGACCTGGCCGACCGCCTGGCCGACCAAGGCTTTGCCGCCGCCGCCCTGCACGGCGACATGAACCAGCGCCAGCGCACCCGCACGCTGTCGCAACTGCAACGCGGCCAGTTGCGCATCCTGGTCGCCACCGACGTGGCCGCTCGCGGCATCGACGTGCAAGGCATCAGCCACGCCGTCAACTTCGACCTGCCGATGCAGGCCGAAGACTACGTGCACCGTATCGGCCGTACCGGCCGCGCCGGCCGCAGCGGCCTGGCCTTCACGCTGGCCACGCACTCCGAGCGCCACAAGGTCCGTCGCATCGAGCACTACATCGGCCAATCGATCACCCCTGAAGTCATCGCCGGCCTGGAACCCAAGCGCACCCCGCGCCCCTCGGCTGGCGGCGCCGGCCCGCGCGGCGGCAAGCCTTTCGGCAAGCGCCCCGGCGGCGGCTACCAGGGCAACCGCGAGGGCCGTTCCTTCGGCGGCCCGCGTGGCGAGTTCAAGCCGCGTGAAGGCGGTTACCAGGGCAATCGCGACGGCGCCCCGCGTGAAGGCGGCTACCAAGGCAATCGTCCGTTCGGCGACCGCCCGGCCCGTTCCTTCAGCGATCGCCCCAGCTTCGGCGACCGTCCGCAGCGCGAAGGCGGCTACCAGGGCAACCGTCCCTTCGGTGACCGTCCCCAGCGCGAGGGCGGCTTCCGCGGCGGCGACCGCGATTCGCGTCCCAGCTTCGGCGATCGTCCCAGCTATGGCGACCGCCCCCAGCGCGATGCCCGCCCGTTCAACGAGCGCGGCCCGCGTGAAGGTGGTTTCCGCGGCGGCGACCGTGACTCGCGCCCCAGCTTCAGCGATCGTCCGAGCTTTGGCGACCGTCCCAGCTTCGGCGACCGTCCCCAGCGTGAAGGCGGCTTCCGCGGCGGCGACCGCCCCGAAGGCGGTTTCCGTGGCAAACCCACGTTCGACAAGCGCCCCGGCGGCCCCGCCAAGCGCTTCGCCAAGCCGGCTGATCGCCGCGGCTAATCGCCCCGCTTGAGCCCACCACAAACCCCGCGCCTGTCGCGGGGTTTGTTTTTTGGGAAAATGACTGCTTGTCCACGCACCACCCGACCATGCAACGATCCGCTCCCGCCAACCTGCCCGCCCTTGCCCCCGCCGCCCAGGAACACAGCGCCGCCGCCGCCGCGCACCTGCGCGCCACGATCGCCGCCCATGGCGGCTGGCTGTCGTTCGACCACTGGATGGCGCAAGCGCTGTACGCGCCCGGGCTGGGCTACTACGCGGCCGGCAACGTCAAACTGGCTGACGCCGACGGCGACGTCCGCGCCCCAGCCGGCGACTTCGTCACGGCGCCCCAACTGAGCCCGCTGTTCGCCCGCACGCTGGCGCGCCAAGCCGCCCAGGTGCTGCGCCAGACGCAGACCGAGACCGTGCTGGAATTCGGCGCCGGCACCGGCGCGCTGGCCGAAGGCGTGCTGCGCGAACTGGATGCGATGGGCCTCGCCCAGACCCGCTACGTGATCCTGGAAGTCTCGGCTGACCTGCGCGCGCGCCAGGCCGAAAGGCTGGCGGCGTTCGGCGACCGCGTGCAATGGCTGGACGCGCTGCCCCAGAGCTTCGCTGGCTGCGTGCTGGCCAACGAAGTCCTGGACGCGATGCCGGTGTCGATCTTCCACTGGAGCGAGGCCGGCGAAGTACTGGAACGCGGCGTGGCGGTGGATGCCTCGCAAGACTTCGTATGGGAGGACCGCCCCGCGCCCCCGGCACTGGCGGCCGCCGTCGCCGCCCGCATGCCGGCCCTGCCCGGCTACGTATCCGAGATCAACCTGCAAGGCGAAGCCTGGATCGCCGCCATGGGCGGCTGGCTGGAGCGCGGCGCGGCGCTGCTGGTGGACTACGGCTTTCCGCGCAGCGAGTACTAC
The DNA here is from genome assembly GCF_059760445.1 of Achromobacter sp. D7-1. Taxonomy (NCBI): domain Bacteria; kingdom Pseudomonadati; phylum Pseudomonadota; class Betaproteobacteria; order Burkholderiales; family Alcaligenaceae; genus Achromobacter; species Achromobacter sp. D7-1. Next base: position 19,888 of record NZ_JCBAMT010000033.1, read on the forward strand.
CATCCGCAGCGCGCGGGCGGCACGCTCATGTGCCATCTGCGGCATCACGCCCATGGCGATCCTTTCACCGCGCCGGGCCTGCAGGACATTACCGCCCACGTCGATTTCACCGCCATGGCAGACGCCGCGCTCGAAGCCGGCCTGCAGGTCCTGGGCTACACCTCCCAGGCCCGCTTCCTGATGAACGCGGGGCTGATGGATCTGCTGGCGCAACTGGATCCGAGCGACGTGCAGCAATACGCGCAGGCGGTAGCGCCCGTGCAGAAGCTCTTGTCCGAATCGGAAATGGGCGAACTGTTCAAGGTGCTGGCGGTGGGGCGCGGCATCACCGAACCCTTGGCGGGGTTCTCGCGCGGCGACCGGCTGAGCAAGCTGTAAGGGCGCGCAGCGCCCCTTCTTTCAAATCGGTCGCGGAATCACTGCGCCCGCAGGCGCTCCAGACGCGCTGCTCGGACCTGTTCCTTGATACGCGCGGGATCTCCGGCGCAGGCGCGGGCGATGACCCCGGCATCCACGCCGCGCACGGCCGCCACGCGCGACAGCCAAGCCGGGCGGTCCACGGCACGCAGCACCGCGGCCGTATCCAGCAGATCGACAAAGCGTTCCGGCTTGCGCAGCGCGTCGGCACGCTCCATCAGCCCCAACTGCGCATCGGCAGGGTCCGCGCCCTGCTCCGCGGCATCCAGCCCCGCCAGCACTTCCGGCAGCAGCCGCGCGTAATCATTGCATTCGGTAGGCACGCGCAGGCGGCGGCCCATGGCGTCGCGTTCTGGCGTCAGCCGGCACAGCAAGGCGTAGCGGCCCGGCAGCGATAGGTCTTGTGCGGCCGCGCGGTCCACATCCGCCGCGGTCTGGTCCACACCTTGCAGCTCGGGCATCACGCGCGCCAGCGCCCCGCATTGCTGGAGGATGCCCAGCATGCGCGACGGCGCCGCCGCCATCAGGCCGCGCGACAATTCCTTCCAGACCCGCTCGGCCACCAGCGCATCGGCCTCGCCGGCCTCGACCATGCGGCGGCACAGTTCGATGGTTTCGGGCGCCACGGAAAAATCGCCAAAGCGCGCCGCGAAGCGGGCCAGCCGCAGGATGCGCACCGGATCCTCTTCGAAGGCCTCGCCGACGTGGCGGAAGATGCGGTCGCGCACGTCCGCCGCGCCGCCCAGGGGATCGACCAGTTCGCCGTCCTGCGTCTGCGCGATGGCGTTGACGGTCAGGTCACGGCGGCGCAGGTCCTCTTCCAGCGTGACGTCGGCGCCGGTGTAGAAGGTGAAGCCCTTGTAGCCCCGCCCCGATTTGCGTTCGGTGCGCGCCAGCGCGTATTCCTCTTTGCTGCGTGGATGCAGGAAAACGGGGAAATCGCCGCCTACCGGCACGAAGCCGCGCCGCGCCATGTCCTCGGGCGTGGCGCCGACCACGACCCAGTCGTGGTCGCCGGGCGGCAGGCCGAGCAGCGCATCGCGCACCGCTCCGCCCACGATATAGACCTGCAGGCCGTCGGTGGCCGGATCCCGCGTCATGGAATCGAGGTGCTTTCCGCGCCCAGCGGCACGATGTTGCCCAGGCGTTCCTTGAGGGACTGGGACTGGCCGGTGAACATGGCCGCGTAATACACCGAGTTGGACATCACGTTCTTCACGTAGGTGCGCGTTTCGTTGAACGGGATGGTCTCGGCGAAGATGGCGCCTTCCACCGGATGCGTGAAGGTCGAGCGCCAGTTGTGCGGACGGCGCGGGCCGGCGTTGTAGCCCGCGCTGGCCAGCATCTGCGAACCGTTCAGGTCGCGCAGCACCATGTTCAGATAATTGGTGCCAAGTTCGGTATTGGTGTCGAAGTCGTTGACGCTGTCGGGCGTGAAGTTGCTCATGCCGATCTTGCCCGCGACCCACTTGGCGGTGGCCGGCATCAGTTGCATCAGGCCGGATGCGCCCACGTGCGAACGCGCGTCCATGATGAAGCGCGATTCCTGGCGGATCAGGCCGTAGACCCAGGCCGGGTCCAGCGCGATGGCGTTGGCCTTGGCGGTGACGCGGCCTTCGAACGGCGCGATGAAGCGCTGGCTGAAATCGAACTCTTTTTCCGTGCGGTCGGAGGTGTTGACCACGCGGTCGTAGATGTTCTCGGCACGCGCCAGTTCGGCGGCGGCCATCAGTTGGCGGTCGCTCATGCCGCGCAGCGTGAAGTTCCATTCCGGCACGGCTTCGGCGCGCCAGCCCAGGCGGAAGAGCTGGATCGCGCGGCGCAGGCCGGGATTGGCGCGGGCCTCGGTGATTTCCTGGTCGCTGATGGGCGCGGGACGCGGCGGCACGGTGATGCGGCGGCCCAGTTCCTCGGCGGCAAGTTGGCCGTAGAAGTCGAAGCGGTCGGCGATGCTGGCGTAGGCGGTGGCGGCCTGTTCCTTGTTGCCGCGCGCGGCCTGGCCGCGAGCTTTCCAGTAGATCCAGGACGAGTCGGCCTGCTGCGAGGCCGGCATCTGGTCGATGGATTCCATCACCCACTTCCAGTCGATCTTGGGCTGGCGCAAGGCGGCGCGCACCTTCCAGGCAGCGTTGTACTCCGTCATGCGGATGTGGCCGGCCTCGTGGTACCAGTCGTCGGCGCGGCTGTCGAGATTCAGCGCGGCAACCAGCGCGTATTGGCCGCGGACCCAGGCCAGGTTCGACTTGGCCATGGACTTGGACCAATCCCCGGACTTGCCCCATTCGCGGCGCAGGTAGGAATCGGCCACGCTGACATCGGAGCGCGCCAGGCGCGCCAAGGCGATGGTCACCAGCTCCTTCTCGTTGCGGCCCACGGGCTGACGGCTCTGGCGCGTCAGCCACTTCATGGGATCCTTCATGAGCAGGTCATAGGTTTTCAGGTCGCCCGGCTCGAACATGTACTGAGCGAATTTGCGCGCGTCGGCCGTCTTGTTGGCTTCGATGGCGTCACGCAGCTGGGGTTCCAGTTGTTCCCAGCCCATGATGCTGTCAGCGACCAACTGGTCGTACAGCGCCCAGCAGGCGCCGCCCGGCGCGAACACGGCCGCGGCCTGCGCCGCGTTAACGCGCTGCCCGGTCATGTGTTTGGCATCGAGGATGGCGCACTCGATCTGCGCATTGCTGTTCTTGACGGGCGCGAGCTTGCGCACGGTTTCGAAGTCGCCGCTGCGGGCGGCGGCCAGCAGCCAGTCGCCGCGCAAGCGGTCGGCCAGGTAGGCGTCGGAATTGCCGCTGATGAATTTCTGCAGGTCGGCGGTGGGCCGGCCCGTGGCGGGCGGGGTCCACAGCTGATAGCGCAGCAGCCAGTATTCGGGGTACATGCCCAGCGGGTCCGGCTTGGCCTGCGGCACCAGCGCGCCCAGCACGGACCACTGCTTGCGGTTCATGGCTTCGCGCGCCGCAACCACGGCGGCCAACGCGGGCGTCTGGGAAGTGGGCGGCAGACCCGCCAGCACGGCCGGCGGCACGGAAATGGCGGGTTGCGCCGCCTGCACGGCGGGCTCGGGCTGGGTCTTGACGGACGCACTGCGCTGTTGCGCATCCACCGGCGCACAGGCCGCGGTGAACAGCGCCAGCAGCGGCAGCCAACGGCGCAGGCCGGGAGCAGCTTCGGATGTGGCGGCGGGCCCGGATTTCCGCGCGGTTTTCTGATACCGTCCGGATTGCAGAGTCTGTGTCATGCCCTGTCCCTCATACACTGGCCTTGCCGTACGCCAGCATGCCGGCAATCCGCATTTTCGTCCGCACTTTCGCCCGCACGTTCGCCATCATTTGTCCATCCCTCTTACAGCCACCGCATGACTACGCAAAATACTCCAGAGGATACCGCAGTACAGCTACGCGCGCGATTGCGAAAACTGCGCGCCGAACTGCCGGAAGACCAGCGTAGCCGCGGCGGCCTGCTCATGCGCGCCCGCTTGTTCACCTGGCTGAACGTGGCGCGCGACGAAGCCGTGCGCGCCGGCCGCCCCGCGCCTGCCACCGTGGCCGCCTTCTGGCCCATGGCCGACGAGCCCGACCTGCGCCCCCTGCTTGAACAATGGGTCGAGAACGGCGTGGCGGTGGCGCTGCCCGTGGTGCGCGAACGCAACGCCCCGCTGGCCTTCCTGCCCTGGACGCCGGACGCCGAATTGCGCGCCGGCCCCTACGGCATCCAGGAACCGGTCGCAGGCCCCGAACTGCTGCCGGACGTGGTGCTGGTGCCTACTCTGGGCTACACCGAACAGGGCGACCGCCTGGGCTACGGCGGCGGCTATTACGACCGCACCCTGGCCGCGCTACGCGACCGCGGCCACCCGTTCATCGCCATCGGCATCGCCTGGAGCTGCGGCGAACTGGACGCCGGCCATGAACCCGCCGCGCACGACTTCCCGCTGGACGCGGTGCTGACCCAGGACGGCTGGGTGCCCCAGGCGCCGCTGGAACAAGGCGGCACGGGCGGCACCACCCTGCACAGCTTCCGCATGAACTGACGCACCAGCTTAGGCCCGCCAGCTTGCACCAAAACGGTGCATGACCTAACATAGCCTGCGAGGCCGGCCACGTCCCCGGCCCTATTACGCAGCACGTCGCGCACCTTGCGCGGCCCGTCTCGGCGGCGCCACCGCGCTGCCCCATCCGTTCCCCCTGGCCCAGCTTTTCCGCGCCAGCCCGACTGACCCCGTTCCACCCGCCAGCCCCGGCCAGTCCGCGCCTGGCGCTTGCGCCATCCCTGGCCTCAGCCGCCGCGGCGATGGCGCCGCAACGCCCTTCGGAGGATATTGGTCCCCAGGGGCGCGCCCCGCGCGTGCCAGCCAGGCTGGCACGCGTGTTGCTTAATCCTTTGCAACCGGCCGGACATCGGCCGGGCGGTTGTCGCGCGCGAGCGCGGCGGCCAGCACCTGTACCGGAGGAGCCATGAAGGACAGATCAGCCCGTCCCGCCGCCTATGACGAAATGCGCGACAGCGCCGGCGGCATACGCTCCCATTGCCAGGCTTTCGAGCGCTGGCACGATGAGCAGTCCGCGCAGGCCATGGCCGCGCGCCGCCTGGAAGCGGACCTGAGCTTTCGCCGGGTGGGCATCACGTTCTCGGTGGCGGGCGACGCGGCCGGCACCGAACGGCTCATCCCCTTCGACCTGATCCCGCGCATCATCCCGGCCGACGAATGGCGCCTGCTGGAAGCTGGCCTGAAACAGCGGGTGCGCGCGCTCAACATGTTCATCCACGACATCTATCACGGGCACGACATTGTGCGGGCCGGCGTCGTGCCTGCCGAACAGGTTTTCCTCAACGCCCAATACCGCCCCGAAATGCAGGACGTGGACGTGGCCGAGGACATCTACTGCCACATCGCCGGCGTGGACATCGTGCGCGCCGGCGCGGGCGAGTTCTATGTGCTGGAAGACAATCTGCGCGTGCCGTCCGGCGTGTCCTACATGCTGGAGAACCGCAAGATGTCGATGCGGCTGATGCCGGACGCCTTCAGCCGCATCAAGGTGGAACCGGTGGCGCATTACCCCGACCTGCTGCTGGACAACCTGCGCGAAGTGGCGCCGCACGGCGGCGACGATCCCACCGTGGTGGTGCTGACGCCAGGCATGTACAACTCGGCCTACTTCGAGCACGCCTTCCTGGCGCAGCAGATGGGCGTGGAACTGGTGGAAGGCCAGGACCTGTTCGTCGAGCAGAACACCGTCTACATGCGCACCACGCAGGGACCCCGCAAGGTGGACGTGATCTACCGCCGCCTGGATGACGACTTCCTCGACCCGCTGTCGTTCCGCGCCGATTCCGCGCTGGGCGTGCCCGGCCTGCTGTCGGTGTACCGCGCCGGCCGCGTCACGCTGGCCAATGCCATCGGCACCGGCATCGCCGACGACAAGTCCACTTACCTGTACGTGCCGGACATGATCCGCTTCTATCTGGCCGAGGAACCGATACTGTCCAATGTCCCGACCTGGCGCTGCAACCGGCCGGACGAACTGTCGCACGTGCTGGCCCACATGCACGAACTGGTGGTGAAGGAAGTCCACGGTTCGGGCGGCTACGGCATGCTGGTGGGGCCGTCGGCCTCGCGCGCCGAGGTCGACGCGTTCAAGGAACGGGTGCGCGCCAATCCCGCCAACTACATCGCCCAGCCCACGCTGGCGCTGTCCACCGTGCCGACCTACGTGGAATCTGGCGTGGCGCCGCGTCACGTGGACCTACGCCCCTACGTGCTGTGCGGCAAGGACATCCGCACCGTGCCGGGCGGCCTGTGCCGCGTGGCCCTGATCGAGGGTTCGCTGGTGGTCAACAGCAGCCAGGGCGGCGGCACCAAGGACACCTGGGTGCTGGAGGAGGACTGAACATGCTGAGCCGAACCGCAGACAATCTGTTCTGGATGTGCCGCTATACCGAGCGCGCCGAGAACACCGCCCGCATGCTGGACGTGAACCTGCAGATGTCGCTGCTGCCGCAGGACGCGCAGACGCGCGAAGGCTCGTGGCTGGCGGTGCTGCGCATCTCCGAGCTGCAGGGCCTGTACCAGAGCAAGTACGCCTCCATCTCGCCGCACGACGTGCTGCAGTACATGGTGCGCGATCCCGAGAACCCCTCGTCCATCTATGCCTGCATGCGCGCCGCCCGCGAGAACGCGCGCGCCGTGCGCGGCAGCCTCACCACCGAAGTCTGGGAAACCTACAACACCACCTGGCTGGAACTGCTGAAGCATCTGCATACCGGCCTGCTGGAGCGCAACCCGGGCGAGTTCTTCGAATGGGTGAAGTTCCGTTCGCACCTGGCGCGCGGCGTCACCATCGGCACCATGCTGGAGGACGAGGCCCTGTACTTCCTGCGCATCGGCATGCATCTGGAACGCGCCGACAGCACCGCGCGCATGCTGGACGTGAAGTTCCACGAACGCAGCGCCAATGGCCAGGACGGCCGAACGGAGCCCGCCGGCGCGGCGGCGCTGCAAAGCGAGTTCTACCGCTGGTCGGCGCTGCTCAGCTCGGTATCGGGGCTGGAGATCTACCGCAAGGTATATCGCGACGTCATCACCCCTGACCGCGTGGCGGAGCTGCTGATCCTGCACGGCGACATGCCGCGCTCGCTACTGGCCTCGATGCGCGCGGTGGCCGACGACCTGGCGCGCGTCTCCAACCAGCGCTCGACCGAAACCGAGAGGCGCGCCGGCATGCTGTGCGCGGAACTGCAATACGGGCGCGTCGAAGACATCCTGGACAGCGGCCTGCACCAGTACCTGGAGCGCTTCCTGGACCGCATCAACGATCTGGGCAACCGCATCAGCCAGGACTTCCTGGTGCCGCTGTCCGCCTAGGGAGACCGGAATGAAACAGATCATCACCCACCTCACGCACTACCGCTACACCGCGCCGGTCACCTACAGCATCCAGACCCTGCGCCTGACCCCGCGCGACGACGAGCACCAGCGCGTGCTGCGCTGGCACATCGAAGCGCCCGGCGCGCTGGACAAGCAGGTGGACGCCTACGGCAACATCACGCACACGCTGACGCTCAACCAGCCGCACAGCGACATCGAACTGCGCGTGGTCGGACAGGTGCTGGTGGCGCCGCTGGAACGCGGCCTGCTGGGCAGCGAGGACAGCCGCCTGCCGGTGCACGCCTATTGCGTGCAGACGCCGCTGACCCAGGCCGACGACACCGTCATGGCCTTCGCGCGTGGCGTGTTGCCCAGCGGCCTGAACACGCCCGACGACATCCTGGCCCTGGCCACCGCGGTCAGCGACCGCGTCGCCTACGAACCCGGCACCACCGATGTCACCACCGCCGCCAACCAGGTGCTGGCCATGGGCCACGGCGTCTGCCAGGACCATGCCCACCTCTTCCTGGCCTGCGTGCGTGGCCTGGGCGTGCCGGCCCGGTATGTCAGCGGCTACCTGTACACCACCGCCGAGCACGCGGCCAGCCACGCCTGGGCCGACGTCTGGCTGCCCGACGTGGGCTGGACCAGCGTGGACATCACCAACCGTCAGTTCGCCTCCGACTGCCACTGTCGGCTGGCGGTGGCGCGGGACTACGACTCGGCCTCGCCGGTGCGCGGCGTGCGCAGCGGCGGCGGCCAGGAATCCATGGAGGTCAGCGTGCAGGTCCAGACCAGCGCCCAGCAGTAACATCCCGCCGGCCGCGCCGCAATACAATGCGGCGTGGTTTTCCCAATTTCAGATCATGACCTACTGCGTCGCCGCCCGCCTTGATTCCGGCCTGGTTTTCCTGGCCGACTCCCGCACCAATGCCGGAGTCGACCAGATCAGCGTCTTCCGCAAGATGACCGTATTCGAACGTCCGGGCGACCGCGTAATGGTGCTGATGAGCTCCGGCAACCTGGCGGTCAGCCAGGCCGTGCTGAACGCGCTGGCGCGCCAGCATGACGAAGGCGGCGAAACCGTCTGGAACGCGCCCGACATGTTCGAGGCCACCCGCCGCGTCGGCGCCGCGGTGCGCGACGTCTATCACCGCGAAGCCCCCGCCCTGCGCGAGCAGGGCGTGGACTTCAACGTCAACCTGATCTTCGGCGGCCAGATCGGCACCGAGCGCTGCCGCCTGTTCCAGGTGTATTCGGCCGGCAACTTCATCGAAGCCGGCCAGGAGTGCCCGTACTTCCAGATCGGCGAAGCCAAGTACGGCAAGCCCATCCTGGACCGCGTGCTGCGTCCCGACACCTCGCTGGACGAAGCGGCCAAGTGCGCCCTGATCTCCATGGATTCCACGCTGCGCTCGAACATCTCGGTGGGCCTGCCGCTGGACCTGCTGGTCTACGACACGCACTCGCTGCGCGTCACGCACTTCGCCAGCATCGACGAGCACAACGAGTACTTCCGCATGATCCGCGGCACCTGGGGCGAACGCCTGCGCCAGGTCTTCGCCGAGATCCCGGACCCGCTGTGGACCCAGCCCGACTCACCGGATTCGCTGGTGCCCCCCAGCCGCGTGCACCAGCCGCTGCGCGCAGAGCCGGTGGACGTGCCCGCGGCAAGCTATGCCGCGCCACAGGTGCTGGCAGAAGATCCGGGCAAGGATCAGGCGAACTAGGGGCACTGTTCACCTTCCGTTATCGAAAGCCCACGGGCAACAGCTTTGTTGCGGTGGGCTTTTGCACATGGATGATCGCCCTTCCGCGTAAACCCTCCTTTCCAGCAACCGAAGCCCGGCTTGCGGAACCGCGAATTCTCATCCGGGCGTGGGCGCGCCACACTGGTGTCCGGCCGTCATGCTTTGCCTTGGGGGCCTCGACAACACCACAAGGAGCGAGACATGCCCCCCATCTACGCGCGCGCGCTCAAGCGCGCGGCCTGGCCCGTGCTGGCCCTGTCCTGCCTGGTCTCTGGCAACGCCGGCGCACAAGGCGCCTACCCCAACCATCCCATTTCGCTGGTCGTGCCGTTCGCGGCGGGCGGGCCGACCGACGTCGTGGCGCGCAGCCTGGGCGCGTCCATGTCCAAGACGCTGGGCCAGAGCATCATCATCGAGAACCGCACCGGCGCGGGCGGCACGCTGGCGTCGCAGCACGTGGCGCGCGCCGCGCCCGACGGCTATACCTTCCTGATCCACCACAACGGCATGGCCACCGCGCCGGCGCTGTACCGCAAGCTGTCGTTCAATCCGCTGACGGACTTCGCCTATGTCGGACAGGTGGCCGACGTACCGATGACGCTGCTGGGCCGCAAGGACCTGCCCGCGGATGGCATGAAGGACTTCATCAAGTACGCCAAGGAAAACGGCAACAAGATCAACCTGGCCAACGCCGGCTTGGGCGCGGTGTCGCAGCTCTGCGGCATGCTGCTGCAGGAATCGCTGGGCGTGCAGTTCACCACCGTGCCCTACGCCGGCACAGCGCCGGCCATGACCGCGCTGCTGGGCGGCCAGGTGGACGTGCTGTGCGACCAGACCACCCAGACCATTCCGCAGATCAAGGCCGAACGCGTCAAGCTATACGGCGTCACCACGCTGGACCGCATCAAGACCCTGCCCGATGCGCCGACCCTGCAGGAAAACGGCCTGAAGGACTTCGAGGTCAAGGTCTGGCATGGCGTCTACGCGCCCAAGGGCACGCCGCCCGAGGCCATCGCCAAGTTCAACGAGGCACTGCGTGCCGCGCTTAAGGATCCGGCCTTCACGCAGAAGATGGCGGAACTGGGCGCCGAGATCGTGCCGGAATCCAAGCAGACGCCGCAGGGCCTGCAGACCTGGCTGCAGTCCGAGGTCGACAAATGGGGCGGCATCATCCGCAAGGCGGGGGTGTACGCCGACTGACGGCACGGAGGGACAGCGGCGGTTGCCGCTGCCCGTTCATGAATATATATTCCCGTGCATGAGTACGAACGACGTAAAAAGCGCCAGGCGCGTCCTGGACATCCTGCAGTTCTTCGCCGCGACGCGGGCGCCGGCCACGCTGTCGCAGATCTCGGCCGGACTGGGCATCCCCAAGTCCAGTTGCCTGGCCTTGCTGGACACCTTGGAAGGCGACGGCTACGCGCATCAGACCGCGGGCCGTTATTACCTCACCCGCCGTTGGCTGAACGAGGCCCGCACGGTCGCCGAGCATGATCAACTGACCACGCGCATCCGGCCCACGCTGGAAGCGCTGCGCGACGAGCTGGACGAGACCCTGATCCTGGCCCAACGGTCCGGCGACCAGGTGGTCTACCTGGACGTGGCCGAACCCGAGCGCATCGTGCGTTTCACCGCCAGGGTCGGCCAGCAGAAACCGCTGCATGCCTCCGCCTCCGGACGCGCGCTGCTGGGCGCCATGCCGCCCGCCGAGCGCGAAGCGCTGGCCACGCGCCTGCCCCTGGACCGCTACACCGGCAAGACGGTCAAGACACACAAGCAGCTGCTGCAGCTGATCGAAACCGAAGCCAGGCGCGGCTGGCACGTCAACCTGGCGGAACATCAGGCCGACACCCTGTCGGTTGCCGCGCCGCTGGTGCTGTACGGCGCCGTGCTGGCGCTGGTCGTCGGCGCGCCGCTGGACCGCTCTGCCGCCAAGGCAGACCGCATCGGCCAGACCTTGCTTGCCGCCAGCCGCGAACTCACGCAACGCCTGGACAGCCCGGCGCCCGCCGCGCCTGCCTACTAAGGCCAGTCCCTAAAAAGGGACACTCCAAGCCCCGGCCTCCTCCCTGTCCCTGACATGGGACGGCCGCCCCCCCTTTCCTGCCCCCACGCCACGCGCTCTCCGCGTTGGTGGCGCGCGTCCGCGCCCGCCACCGCCGAAATGACTGCTGCGGGTTTACGCCAAGCAAAAACCATTGCCCGGTTTCGTTCATATCTATAAACTTTTGTTCAAGAATAAGAACGCGAGTCGAATTTACCGGCAGCGCGCTCTCGAAATCCGGGCCGCTCCCGGCGCTCCACACACGAAGGAAAGAATATGGCTGGCCTCTACTACGAACAGTTTTCTCCCGGGCAGGCGTTCGAACATGCCTGGACCCGCACCCTGACCGAAATGGACAACGTGCTGTTCAGCTCCCTGACGATGAACGTGCAGCCGCTGCACCTGGACGCGCACTTCGCGGCGCAGACGGAGTTCGGCAAGCCCCTGGTCAACAGCCTGTTCACGCTGGGCCTGCTGATCGGCATGACGGTCAACGACACCACCCTGGGCACCACCGTGGCCAACCTGGGCATGACCGACGTGAACTTCCCCAAGCCCGTTTTCGCGGGTGACACCCTGCACGTGCGCACCCGCGTGCTGTCGGTGCGCGAAAGCAAATCGCGCCCCAACGCGGGCATCGTCGAGTTCGAGCACACCGCGCTGAACCATCGCGACGAGGTGGTGGCCACGTGCAAGCGTTCGGCCCTGATGCGCAAGCGTCCGGCCTGAGCCTGCCGCCGCCCAGGAGGACCATGATGACCCGCTCCCTGTTGTTCGTACCCGGCGATTCCGGGCGCAAATTCGATCACGCATCCGCCAGCGCCGCCGATGCCCTGATCCTGGACCTGGAAGACTCCGTCGCCCCGGACCGGAAGCCAGCGGCGCGCGCGGAAGTCCGCGCCATGCTGGAGCGTGGCGCGCCGGCCAAGCAGCTGTGGGTACGCATCAACGCGCTCGACAGCGGCGACGCCCTGGCCGACCTGGCCGCGGTGATGCCTGCCGCCCCCTACGGCATCGTGCTGCCCAAGTGCGCCGGCCGTGCCGACCTGCTGCACCTGTCGCACTATCTGGACGCTTTCGAGGCCGCCGCCAATACGGCGTCCGGCGCCACCCGCATCCTCGCCATCGTCACCGAAACCGCGCAATCCCTGTTCGGGCTGCACGACTACCGCGATGCCACACCCAGGCTGTGGGGACTGTCCTGGGGCGCGGAAGACCTGGCCGCCGACGTCGGTGCGCTGCGTAACCGCGACGCGGGCCGCTACACGGAGCCCTTCCGCCTGGCGCGCTCGCTGTGCCTGATGTCCGCCGCCGCCGCCAGCGTGCGTGCGATCGACACGGTCTGCGTCGATCTGGACGCGCCCGATGTGCTCGCGGCCGAGGCCGGCGAGGCGTTTCGCGACGGTTTCGTCGGCAAGATGGCGATCCATCCGCGCCACATCGATGCCATCAACGCCGCGCTGAGTCCAAACGACGGCCAGTTGCAGTGGGCCCGTGCGGTGATCGCGGCCTTCGCCGCAAACCCGGGCGCGGGGACCTTGCGGCTGGACGGCAAGATGATCGACCGTCCGCACCTGCGCCTGGCGCGCCGCCTGCTGGGGGAGGACTGACCATGCCCGGACCACTGCACGGCATACGCGTCATCGACATGACCAGCGTCGGCATGGGACCCATGGCCACCCAGATGCTGGGCGACATGGGCGCCGACGTGATCAAGGTGGAATCCGCCGAGGGCGACGTGTTCCGCCACGTCACGCCTCAGCGCCACGCCGCCATGAGCCATACCCATCTGAATCTGAACCGCAACAAGCGCAGCGCGGTGATCGATGCCAAGACCGCCGAAGGCCGCGCGCAGCTGGACGCGCTGATCGGCGGCGCCGACGTCTTCATCTCCAATATGCGCGCCCCAGCCATGCGCCGCCTGGGCCTGGACTACGCGACGCTGCAGCCCCGCTTTCCCGAGCTGGTCTATTGCGCCTGCTACGGCTATTCGGAGCAAGGCCCCTACGCGGGACGCGCCGCCATCGACGACACCATCCAGGCCGCGTCCGGCATGGCTTGGCTGCAGGGCGGCGCGGGCGCCGAGGCGCCGCGCTATGTCAACTCCGTGGTCGCCGACAAGGTCGTGGCGCTGTACGTGGCCAACGCCGTGACCAGCGCGCTGTTGGCGCGTGAACGCGGCGCGGGCGGCCAGGCCGTGGAAGTGCCGATGTTCGAATGCATGGTGGCCTTCCTGGCGCCCGAACATCTGGCCGGGCTGACCTTCGTGCCTCCCGAAGGGCCGGCGGGCTACACGCGCCTGCTCAACGAGTACCGCCGCCCCTTCCGCACCCAGGACGGCTACATGAGCGTGGTGCCTTACACCACGCCGCAATGGCAGCGCTTCTTCGCGCTGGCCGGCAACCCCGAGATGGCGCAGGACCCGCGCTACCTGACGCTCAACAGCCGCAGCAAGCATTTCCCCGAGCTGTACAGCTATGTCGAAAGCGTGTTGGGCACGCGCACCACCGCGCAATGGATCGAACTGCTGGCGAGCGCCGACATCCCCTACGCGCCGGTCAATGGCTTCGAGGAATTGCTGGCCGATCCGCACCTGCGGGCCACCGGCTTCTGGCATGAATCCGAGCACCCCACCGAAGGGCGCCTGATCCAGGCAGGCCTGCCAGTCAGCTTCAGCCGCACGCCGGCGGATATCCGGCGGCACCCGCCCGGACTGGGCGAACACACAGCCGAAATCCTGGCGGAAGTCCAGGCCGGCCGGGCCGCCTGAGCCCAGGTTCCAAGCACGAGGAGACAGACATGAAAAACAACATCCAATCCGCCCTGATCGCCGCCGCGCTGTGCCTGCCGTCCCTGGCAGGCGCGGCCCCCGGCTACCCGCAGGCGGACAAGCCTATACACTTCGTGGTCGGCTTTCCCGCCGGCAGCACCATCGACAACGTCTCGCGCGTGGTGGTCGACGATATCCGCGCCCGCAGCGGCGCGCAGATCATCGTCGAGAACAAGCCCGGCGCGCTGGGCGTGCTGGGCGTGGACACGGTGGCGCGCGCCGCGCCCGACGGCTACACCATGATGCCGAGTTCCAGCGCCACCAGTTCGTCCGGCCCTTACCTGTCCAAGGCCTTCCAGCGCTACGACGCCATGAAGGACTTCACCCAGGTCGGACGCGTGGTCCGCTTCGACGTGGTCATCGTCACCCGCGCCGCCGGCCAGCATGGCGATGCGCGCCAGCTGGTGGCGGCGGCCAAGGAGAAGCCAAACTCGGTGACCAGCGGCTATGGCTCGGGCACGGGTCAGGTCGTCGCGGCGGCGTTCAGCCGCGCTGCGGGCGCCGACGTGCTGGCCGTGCCCTATAAGGGCCAACCGGCAGCCATCACCGACCTGCTGGGAGGGCGTATCGATTTCGTGGCGGCCGACCTGGGGGCCGTGCTGCCCCAGATCCGCGCCAAGAACCTGAACGCCGTGGCCCTCGTTTCCAATAAGCGTTCGACCATCCTGCCGGCCGTGCCCACCGCCCAGGAACTGGGTATGGGCAGCCTGGACCTGACCGGCTGGATCGGCGTGGCCGGCCCCGGCGGACTGGCGCCCGAGGCCGCACAGTGGTGGTCCGAGCAACTGACGGCCACGATGCGCGAGCCCGCGATCCAGGAAAAGCTGCGCGCCATGGGCATGGAGCCCGATCTGGCCACGGGCGAACCGCTGCAGCAGTTCGTGCGGTCCCAATACGACGCTTGGGGCCAACAGATCCGGCAGGCGGGCATCCAGCCGGAGTAAGCGGCCAGCGCACGCCCAAAGAAAAGCCCACCCTTGCGGGTGGGCTTGGCCGTTACGGCGGTTGCCAAACGCGCCGCCGCTACGCCTGCAGCGACAGTTCCTTCCACACCGCCATCGGCGCTTCCGCGTGGTTCAAGGTGTAGAAATGCACGCCCGGCGCGCCGTTGTCCAGCAGGGTCTGGCACAGCTCGGTCACCACGTCCACGCCGAAGGCGCGGATGGAAGCCTTGTCGTCGCCGAACTCGGCCAGGCGCAGGCGGATCCAGCGCGGCACTTCCGCGCCGCACATTTCCGAAAAGCGCAGCAGCTGCGTGTGGTTCGTGATGGGCATGATGCCCGGCACGATGGGCACGTTCACGCCCTTGGCCTGGGCCCGGTCGACAAAGTCGAAATAGGCGTCCGCGTTGAAGAAGTACTGCGTGATGGCCGCGTCGGCGCCGGCTTTCACCTTGTTCACGAAATGGTCCAGGTCGGCCGAGGGGCTGGCCGCCTGGGGGTGCATTTCGGGATAGGCCGCCACTTCGATGTGGAACCAGTCGCCCGTTTCCTCGCGGATGAACGACACCAGCTCATTGGCGTAGCGCAGTTCGCCCGCATCGCCGCCCATGCCCGAGGGCAGGTCGCCGCGCAGGGCCACCACGCGCCGCACGCCGTCGTTCTTGTAGGCCTGGAGAATGTCCCGCAGGTCCTGGCGCGTGGCGCCGACGCACGACAGGTGCGGCGCCGCCTCGCAGCCCAGGTTGCGCAGCGTACGCACGGCGTCCGCCGTGCCGGCGCGCGTGGAACCACCCGCGCCGAAGGTCACGCTGACGTACTTGGGCTGGATGGCCAGCATCTGCTTGGCCGCGCGCACCAGCCGCTCTTGGCCGGCCAGGTCGCGCGGGGGAAAGAATTCCAGGCTGAAGGCGGGAGTAGTCGAGTCAGACATCAGGGGATCAGTTTGGTAAGCAAGCCAGAGATGATGCTGTACAGGATCGCACCGCCCACGGCCCACCAGAACCCGTTGACCTGGAAGCCCTTCAGCACGGAGCCGACGAACCAGAACAACAAGGCGTTGATGACGATGAGGAAGAGACCGAGAGTGACGATCGTGATGGGCAGCGTCAGCAGCACCAGCACCGGCTTGACCAGCATGTTGACCAGGCCCAGCACCAGCGCGGCGATGAGCGCCGATCCGAAGCTGGCCACGGTGATGCCGGGCAGCAGGTAGGCAACGGCCAGCAAGGCCACCGCGTTCAGGATCCAGACGAGTATCAAGGCCATGTTCGATCTCCTGTTGTGAGCCTGCCGGCCCTACCGCGGCGATACGTTCGCGGCAGGGATCCTGCAGGCCGGAAAGCCCGCGCCGACGTGGCGCGGCACTTCCCTATTTTGCTACAACCATCAATAGCGGTAGTGCTCGGGCTTGTAGGGGCCTGCCACCGGCACGTTGATGTAGTCGGCCTGGTCCTGGCGCAGGGTCGTGAGCTTCACGCCCAGCTTCTTCAGGTGCAGGCGGGCGACCTTCTCGTCCAGGTGCTTGGGCAGCACGTAGACCTGGCCCGAGGTGTAGGCTTCGTTGCGCGTGAACAGCTCGATCTGGGCGATCGTCTGGTTGGCGAACGAGGACGACATCACGAACGAGGGGTGGCCGGTGGCGCAACCCAGGTTCACCAGGCGGCCCTGGGCCAGCAGGATGATGCGCTTGCCGTCCGGGAAGATGACGTGGTCGACTTGCGGCTTGATTTCTTCCCACTTGCAGTCGGCCAGGCTGGCGACGTCGATCTCGTTGTCGAAGTGGCCGATGTTGCACACGATGGCCTGGTCCTTCATGGCGTTCATGTGCTCACGCGTGATGACGTGGTAGTTGCCGGTGGCCGTGACGAAGATGTCGCCGTGGGCGGCGGCCTCTTCCATGGTCACGACCTTGAAGCCTTCCATGGCGGCCTGCAGGGCGCAGATCGGATCGACTTCGGTGACCCAGACCTGGGCGCGCAGCGCGACCAGCGCCTGGGCGCAGCCCTTGCCCACGTCGCCGTAGCCGGCCACGACGGCAACCTTGCCGGCGACCATCACGTCAGTGGCGCGCTTGATGCCGTCGACCAGCGATTCGCGGCAGCCGTACAGGTTGTCGAACTTGGACTTGGTGACCGAGTCGTTGACGTTGATGGCGGCAAAGGCCAGTTCGCCCTTCTGCGACATCTGGTACAGGCGGTGCACGCCGGTGGTGGTTTCTTCCGTCACGCCCTTGATCAGGGCCAGGCGGGTCGAGTACCACTTGGGATCGCGCTTGAGGGTTTCCTTGATGGCGGCGAACAGGATGCGCTCTTCGTCGCTGCCCGGGTTGGCCAGCACCGAGAGGTCCTTCTCAGCCTTGGTGCCCAGGTGCAGCATCAAGGTGGCGTCGCCGCCGTCGTCGAGGATCATGTTGGCGTTTTCGCCATTGGGCCATTCGAAGATCTTGTGGGTGTACTGCCAGTACTCTTCCAGGGTCTCGCCCTTGACGGCGAAGACCGGCGTGCCCGACGCGGCGATGGCGGCGGCGGCGTGGTCCTGCGTGGAGAAGATGTTGCACGAGGCCCAGCGCACTTCGGCGCCCAGCGCCACCAGCGTTTCGATCAGCACGCCGGTCTGGATGGTCATGTGCAGGCTACCGGCGATGCGCGCGCCCTTGAGCGGCTGCTTGGCGGCGAATTCCTCGCGGATGGCCATCAGGCCGGGCATTTCGGTTTCGGCGATGGCGAGCTCGCGGCGGCCCCAGCCGGCCAGCGACATGTCGGCGACGAGGTAGTCGGAGAAGGATTTATCGGTCACAGCATTCATGGTGTGTAGGCTCCACGTGAAATACGAACGGCGCACGATATGGCCGGACAACGCGAAGACACCACGATGGTCGAGTGCTCGCCTTTCCCGCCATATGCGACAAAGGTGAGCGCCGTTGCTGTAGCGCCGCGCAAAGCGCGCCGCTTGAACAAGGATTCCTGAGCCTGGCGAGCCTGGTTCCGCAGCCGTACAAGCTGGCGGGAACCGCAGGGTCGTCGCAACGCTCCTCAGGATTGCCGAGGATTGTACCCGGGAACCGTGCGCCAGGGATCAAACCCCTGGCTCCCTGGCGGGCATTTCGCCGCCGGGCCGCCTCGCCAGCGCGGCCCCTTCGGGCACGCACGATACCTCCGCGTGTTCCACGCCACGGGCGCTCCCGTCCAGGGGCACCAGTGCAGCCAGCAGGGTCGAGGCAACCGAGTCCCAGCTGCGCGTCAGCGCGTGTTCACGCACCGCGTGCCGGTCCAGCGACAAGGCCGCGCGGCAGGCGTGGGCCAGGTCCTCGTCCAGGAATCCGGTGACGCCCTGGGCCACCACCGCCAACGGCGCCTCGCTGCGAAAGGCGGCCACCGGCGTGCCGCAGGCCATGGCCTCCAGCATGACCAGGCCGAAGGTGTCCGTCAGGCTGGGAAACACGAAGACGTCGGCGGATCCATAAAGCGCTGGCAGCGCTTCGTCATGCCGCATGCCCAGGAAGACAGCGCCGGGAAAACGCTTCTTCAACCGCGCCTCATCCGGCCCCGCGCCCACCACCACCTTGCTGCCGGGCAGATCCAGCGACAGGAAGGCGTCCAGGTTCTTTTCCCGCGCCACGCGGCCCACGCTCAGGAATACGGGACGGGACAGATCGGGGAAGGCCTGGTCGGCGCCCGGCTGGAACTTGCGCGGGTCCACGCCGCGCGACCAGATCTGCAAGTTCGCCAGGCCGCGCCGCGCCAGCACGTCTCGCACCGTGGGGGTGGGCACCAGCACCCGCTGCGAGGGCCGGTGGAACCAGCGCAGATAGCGCCACGGCAAGGCAGCAGGAATGCCCATGCGCGCCTGCAAGTAGTCGGGGAACATAGTGTGGAACGAAGTCGTAAAACGCCAACCCCGCGCCAGCGCCATGCGGCGCGCCGCCAGGCCCAGCGGACCTTCGGTGGCGATGTGCAGGGCGTCGGGCACGATATCGCCCAGGATGCGGCGCAATTGGCGGCCGGGCTGCAGACACAGCCGCAGGTCCGGCTCGGAGGGCGCCGGCACGGTGCGGCTGCCTTGCGGGTTCACCACGATCAGCTCGTGGCCCCATTCGCCGAGGATCTGCTGCATGGTCGTCCAGGTGCGGACGACGCCATTGACTTGCGGATGCCAGGCATCCGTGACCAGGACGATGCGCATGATGGAGCCGGAAGTGGGCAATAGCGCGATTTAGCCCGCGCCATATGACATGCCCAAGACGGCCTGCGCGGCCGGGTGCTAGTTGTTGCGGCGGGGATACCCTTGCGCCGTGATGCGCACCCAGACTTCGCGCTTTTCCTCTTCCGTCATGAAGACCCAGTTGGCGACTTCCATGGCCGTGCGGCCGCAGCCGCGGCAGATGTCGTCAAACAAGGTGGAGCAGACCGCCACGCAGGGGGAATCCGTGGCTTTGAAGGCGCGTTGCGCGTCTTCGGGCTCGGGAATTTTGGAGAGGTCGACGTGGTGCTGATTCATTGGGCCTAGGTTAACACCCGGAGTGCGTCCCCTTTTAGAAGGCCCTATGTCCTGCCCGGACTTCAACATCTGTCGGCGCCCGCAGTGCTAAGCGCCGGCAACCAGGCTCGCAGAGCGCGTCAGCGCCAGCCGAAAAACTCCGCCGCCTGCGCCAGCAGGGCGTCCGGGCACTCTTCGGCCAGATAGTGCGCGCCCGGCAGCGGACCGCCGGACACGTCCTCCGCCACCGCCCGCCACAGCGCCAGCACGTCGAAATTCCGGCCTACCGTGCCGCGCTCGCCCCACAGCACCCACAAGGGCATGCTCAGGCGCTCGCCAGCGTCCCGGCCGGCCCGGTCATGCTCCAGGTCCAGCGTGGCGGAGGCGCGGTAGTCCTCGCAGAGGCCGGTGGCCCAGCCCGGCAGGCGCGCGGCGCGCTCGTACTCGGCCATGGCCTCGGCGGAAAAGTGCGCCAGCCCGCCGGGCCGGCCGCCCATCACGGAACGCAGGTAGAACACCGGGTCGCGCTCGATCATGGTTTCGGGCAGGGGTGCAGGCTGGATCAGCCAGAACCAGTGGAAATAGGCCTGGGCGAAGGCGCGCGTGGTGCCTTCGTACATGTCCAGCGTGGGCGCGATGTCCAGCAGCACCATGCGGCTGACGGCGGCGGGATGATCCAGCGCCAGCCGGTGCGCCACCCGCGCGCCGCGATCGTGCGCCAGCACCTCGAAGCGCTCGTGACCCAAGGCGCGCATCAACCCGATCATGTCGGCCGCCATCGCGCGCTTGGAATGCGCCGAATGGTCCGCGGACGCAGCAGGTTTGTCGCTGTCTCCGTAGCCGCGCAGGTCTGCCGCCACGCAAGTGCGGTGGCGGGTCAGCTCCGGCCAGACGCGGTGCCAGATGGCGTGGGTCTGGGGATGTCCATGCAGCAACAGCAGCGGCGGGCCCGAACCGTCGACACGCGCGGCGATCTCTATGCCATTGGCGGCGATGCGGCGTACGGGCAGGTCAAAAAATGCGGTCATACGGCCTCTCGGTCCAGGCGGTCGCGCACGCGGCGCGCCAAGTCTTTCATCCAGGGATGCCGCGCCCAATGGCGGGCCTCGAAACGTTCTACCTCGTCCAGCTGCTGCAATGATGCGCCCACCATGTCCTGCCCCTGGACGTACATGCGGCGATGCCGCTCGGGCAGCGTGAACGCCGCCGTCCAGCCGTCCGCCGCGACGACGCGCCCGGCCGCCACGTCGATGCCGAGACGGTTGGTATCCGCATTGGACACCCGCGCGAGCAAGGCGTCGATCTCGGCCGGCGCCAGGCTGATCAGCAACAGGCCATTGTTGACCGCATTGAAGTAGAAGATCTCGCCGAAGCTGGGCGCGATCACGGCGCGGATGCCGAATTGCTGCAGGCCCCACACTGCATGCTCGCGGCTGGAACCGCAGCCGAAGTTCGGCCCCGCCACCACGATGGACGCGCCGGCATAGGCAGGCTGGTTCAGCACGCAATCGGGCCTGGGCGCGCCGCTGGCGTCAAAGCGCAGGTCATGCAGCAAGCCCCGGTCCAGCCCCGCCTTGTCGATGATGCGCAGGAACTGCTTGGGCATGATCTGGTCGGTGTCCAGATTGGAAAAAGGCAGCGGCGCGGCGACGCCGGCTATGGTTGCGGTCATGCGTGTTGCTCCCAGGCGCGAATGTCGACGATGCGGCCGGCCAGCGCGGCGGCGGCGGCCATGGCCGGACTCATCAGGTGCGTGCGGCCCGCGCGCCCCTGCCGGCCTTCGAAATTACGGTTGGTGGTGGAGGCGCAGCGCTCGCCAGGGCTGAGCACGTCGTCGTTCATGGCCAGGCACATGGAACAGCCGGGCTGGCGCCATTCGAAGCCGGCCTCGATCAATTGCGCGGCGATGCCCTCGGCTTCGGCCTGCGCGCGCACCGCGCCCGATCCGGGCACCACCATGGCCCGCACCCCCGCGGCCACCTTGCGGCCGCGCACCACGGCTGCTGCCGCGCGCAGATCCTCGATGCGTCCGTTGGTGCAGGAGCCGATGAACACGCGGTCTATTGGCAGGCCGGCTATCGGCGTGCCCGGGGTCAGGCCGATGTAGTCCATGGCTTTTTCCAGCGCCAGGCGCGCCAGCGCGTCGGGCTCGGCCTGCGGGTCCGGCACCACGCCGTCCACCGGCATGGCCTGGTCCGGGCTGGTGCCCCAGGTGACGAAGGGCGCGATCGCGCCGGCGTCCAGCGCGTGCTCCACGTCGAACACTGCGTCCTCGTCCGAGCGTAGCGTGGCCCAATAGGCGCGGGCCTGGGCCAGCGTCTCGCCTTGCAGTTCGGGCGCGTGCGCGGCGACGTAGGCCTCAGTGGTGGCGTCCGGCGCGATCAGCGCGGCGCGAGCGCCCGCCTCCACCGTCATGTTGCACAAGGTCATGCGAGCCTCGGCGGACAGCGCGGCTATCGCCTCGCCACAGAACTCCACCGCGTGGCCGCGCGCGCCCTGCGCGCCGATGCGGTGCACGATGCAGATCACCAGGTCCTTGGCGGTGACGCCGGCCGGCAGCGCGCCGTCGACGCGGATGCGCATGTTGCGCGCCACGCGGTACGCCAGCGTCTGCGTGGCCAGCACGTGTTCGACTTCGGACGTGCCGATGCCGAAACCCAGCGCGCCCAACGCGCCGTAGGTGGTGGTGTGGCTGTCGCCGCACAGCACCACCATGCCCGGCAGGATCATGCCGTGCTCGGGCGCGATCACATGTTCGATACCTTGCAGCGGGTCGGTGGTGTCGAACAACGCAATGCCCTGTTCGTCGCAATTGCGCTTGAGGTTGAGCGCCTGGCGCGACGAGGCATCGTCGGCGATCACGCGCAGCGCCGACGGCACCGGATGCGTGGGAATGATGTGGTCCACCACCGCCATCTGCTGCCCGGGACGCAGCACACCGCGGCCGCGCGCGGCCAGGCCGCTGAAGGCCTGCGGGCTGGTGTACTCGTTCATGATGTGCAGGTCGACGTAGAGCAGGATGTGCTCCGCGTCGATCCGGGCCACCTCATGGCTGGCCACCAGTTTGTCGTACAGCGTCATGCCGGGCATGTCTTGCGTCCTTCGTAGTTGGGTCTTGCGGCCCGATCAGTTGGCCTGGATGCCGGCGTCCTTGACGATGCCGGCCCAGCGCGTCATCTCGGCGGCCACCATGGCGTCGGTCTTGGCGGGCGAGGAAATCAGCGGATCGAAGCCTTCGCGGCCCATGCGTTGCGCCAGCTCCGGCGAACGCAAAGCCTGTTCCAGCTTGGCGTTCAAGGTATCGATCACGGCTTGCGGCGTACCCGCGGGCGCGCTGATGACGAACCAGGTGTTGAACTCGTAGCCGGGCAGGCCGGATTCAGCGATGGTGGGCACGTCGGGCAAGAGCGGCGAACGCGTGGTACCGGTCACGCCCAGCGCCTTGAGCTTCTTGCCGTCGACCTGCGGCTTGGCTGCGGACAGCACGGGAAAGCTCATCTGCACCTGGCCGCTGATGGTGTCCACCATGGCGGGGCCGCCGCCCTTGTACGGCACATGCAGGATCTGCGTCTTCGAGACCGACTTGAACAGTTCCGCGGCCATGTGGAAGGTGCTGCCGGTGCCCGCCGAACCGAAGCTCAGGTCGTTGGCGGGCCGCTCGCGCACATAGGCCAGCAGTTCGCTCACGTTGGCCACCGGCAGCGTGTTGGTCACCGTCAGCACGTGCTGCGAGGTCCCTATGGTGCCAACCGAACGCAGGTCCTTCTGCGTATCGAAGGGCATGCTCTGGAACAGCGCCGGGTTGATGGCCAGCGACATGGTGTTGACGGCCAGCGTGTAGCCGTTGGGCTCGGCGCGCGCCACCGCGGCCATGCCGATATTGCCGGAGGCGCCGGCGCGGTTCTCCACCACCACGCTCTGCCCCAACGCACGGCCCCAGGCGTCGGAGATCAGGCGCGCGGCGATGTCCACGCTGCCACCGGGCGCGAATGGCACGATGAGCGTCACGGCGCGCTGGGGAAAGGCGTCGGCGGCGGCCGGCGGGGTCCAACAGGATGCGGCGATGGCCGCGCACAAGGCGCCGGCCGCTATGTTGATCTTCATTCCTGGTCTCCTCGTTTGGCCGCGCCAGGCGGCTCTGTAGTGGTGAGCCCAGTGTATAAGCCGGTCCCGTTCTTATAATTAATGATCCGAATAAAGCTTTATTAAATTCAGTTTATAAATAAGCCCATGGACGCCCTCTCCGACCTTGCCTTCTTTTCGCTGGTGGTCAAGCACGGCAATCTGTCCGCCGCCGCCCGCGAACTGGGCCTGACTCCGCCCGCGGTCAGCACGCGCCTGGCCAAGCTGGAACAGCGCCTGGGCGTGCGGCTGCTGAACCGCACCACCCGCCGGGTCAGCGTCACGCAGGAAGGCGAGCTTTATCTGGCCGAAGGCGGCCGCATCCTGACGGACCTGGAAGCGCTGGAACGTTCCGTGTCGAGCGCCCGCGCCCGGCCCCAAGGGCTGCTGCGGCTGAACGCGACCTTCGGCTTCGGCCGCGCCCACATCGTGCCCGCCGTGTCGGACTTCGCTCGCCAGTACCCGGAAGTGGAGGTGCAGATGCGCCTGACCGACAGGCCGCTGAACCTGATCGAGGAAGGCTTCGACGTGGCGGTGCGCTTTGGCGACCTGCCCGACGCGCGCCTGACCGCGCGCAAGATCGCCTCCAACCGCCGGCTGCTATGCGCCTCGCCGCGCTACCTGGAAACGCATGGCGAACCGCGCGCGCCGGGCGACCTGCAACGCCATCGCTGCATCGTGGTGCGCGAGAACGACGTGGCCTATGGCACCTGGCGCCTGGAATCCGGCCTGCGCGCAGAGACCGTGAAGGTGCGCGGGCCGCTCAGTTCCAATGACGGCCAGAGCGCCCTGGAATGGGCGCTGGACGGTCACGGCATCGTGATGCGCTCGGAATGGGAAACCGCGGACCATCTGCGCGCCGGCCGCTTGCGCGTGGTGCTGGCCGACTGGCGCACGCCGCCCGCCGACATCCACGCGCTCTACCCCGAACGCCTGAACCTGCCCGCCAAGACCATCGCGTTCGTGGAGTTCCTGTCGCAGCGCTTCGCCCGGCATCTGCGGGCACCGGGTTCGGACGCCGCGGTCTGGTGAACAGGCGCTCGCGTCCTGTCCCGCGGCGGCCCTGACGCAGCCGTCAGGCGCCCGCCCCCAGCCGCGCGCCGGCGCGCACGATGCCGCAGCGCTTGTGCGCCCGCATCACCACGCCGACTTCGCTGTTGAGCACGCCGTCCAGCTCGCCCAGGCGGCGCGTCACCACATCCCACAGATGCAGGCTGTCGCGGCACAGCACGTGCCAGAACAGCTGCGACGCGCCGCTGGTGCCGAACAGGCAACGGGTGTTGGGATCCAGCGCCAGGTGCGCGGCCAGCGCGTCCACGGCTTGCGGGCGCACCTGCACGGAAATCACCGCCTCCACCGGGAAGCCAACCAGCGCCGGCTCCACTTCCACGCGGAAGCTCAGCGCGCGGCGCTCCACCATGTTGTGCAGCAGGCGCTGCGCGGTGGGCTCGCTGACGCCGGCATGCTCGGCCAATTCCGCCAGGCTGGCGCGGCCATCGCGCATCAGGTAGGCCACCATGCGCTGTTCAGCGTCGGTCAGGGCCGCGGGCGGCTGCGACAGCGTGGGCTCGGCTGCGGCGCCATCCGCCTGGGCCTGGATGCGCCACTGGCCGGCGCGCCGGAACGGCCGCAGCACCAGCCGCGCTTCCACGTGCTCCACCCCATCGATGGACGGCAGCACGCGCGTCACCACGTCCGGCATGTCGGCGGCGTCCGCCAGGGTCAGCTCGGCCATCAGGTCGGCCGAGCCGGCCAGCGTGACCACCAGTTGGCTGATGTCCAGCCGCGCCAGCTGGTCCGCCACCTCCGGCACGCGGCCCGAACGGCAGCGCACCCAGGCATGCAGCACCACGCCGCGGCCGGTGGCCAGCGGATCGGGTTCGGCGATGACACGCAAGGCGTCGGCATCCATCAACCGCTTGAGGCGGCGCGCGACGGTGCGCTCGGCGATGCCGGTCGCCGCGCCCAGCTCGCGCCAGGACGCGCGCGGGTCCGCCTGCAGCGCGATCAGGCAGGCGAGATCGGTGTCGTCCAGCCCCGGAGCTAGGGGCTTACCCTTACTTGACGTGTCCATATTCATTAAATTAACGTTCGCGCATTGATAAAAACAGAAAATTAAATGGTCTTTTTGACCAAAAATAAATTCTTATTTGAGGTTTTCATGAGCAGCACATCAGCGCCCCTGCGCAAGCCGCAGGGGGCAGCCGCCTCGGCCGGCCCCGCGCCCGTCTCCCGCGCGCGCACCATTCTGGCCGGTAGTGTAGGCAATGCGGTCGAATGGTTCGACTGGACCATCTACGCGTCCTTCGCCATTTTCTTTTCCAGCCAGTTCTTCCCCGAAGGCAACGAAACCACGGCCCTGCTGGCCACATTCGGCATTTTCGCCGTGGGCTTCTTCATGCGTCCGGTGGGCGGCTGGCTGCTGGGCATTTTCTCCGACCGCTACGGCCGCAAGGCCGCGCTGGGCCTGACCATCCTGATGATGGCCGGCGGCTCGCTGATCATCGCCGTCACTCCCACCTATGCCGCCATCGGCCTGGCCGCTCCGCTGCTGCTGACCGCCGCGCGCCTGCTGCAAGGCCTGTCGCTGGGCGGGGAGTATGCCTCGGCCACGACCTTCCTGGCGGAAATGGCGCCGCCCAACAAGCGCGGCTTCTATTCCAGCTTCGTGTTCTTCAGCGCCGCCGTGGGCATCCTGGCCGCGTCCGCCATCGGCTGGGTGCTGACCTCGACCTTGACCAAGGCCGAGATGGCCGCCTGGGGCTGGCGCATTCCGTTCTTCCTGGGCGCGCTGGGCGGCCTGGCCGGCATGTGGATCCGCCGCTCGATCCCGGAAACCGAGGCGTTCTCGCACGCCAAGAAGGCCGGCGTCGAAAAGCAGCCGCTGCGCACCTTGCTGCGCGACCATCCGCGCGAAGTGCTGCGCATCGTGGGCTTTTCCATCCTGACCACGTTCGCGTTCTACATCTTCGTGGCCTATGTGCCCACCTACGCCATCCGCCAGGTGCACGCCGACCCGAAGACCGCGTTCGCCGCCAACACCGTCGCGCTGATCGTGTTCATGCTGGTGCAGCCGCTGTTCGGCATCCTGTCCGACCGCATCGGCCGCAAGCCGCAGTTGATCTTCTTCGCCGCCGGCTACCTGGTGTTCTTCTATCCGCTGATGACCACGCTGGGCCCCTCGTTCGGTTCGATCCTGGCGGTGGAACTGTTCGGCCTGGTGCTGTACGCCATGTACACCTCGATCGCGCCGGCCATCATGTCCGAGCAGTTCCCCACCAGCGTGCGCGCCGTCGGTATCGGCACGCCGTACAACCTGGTCGTGGCGCTGCTGGGCGGCACCACGCCCTATCTGCTGACCTGGCTGCAAAGCAAGGGCATGGAGCGCTGGTTCTTCTACTACGTGCTGGCGGGCGCCGTGATCACGCTGATTACTTTCATCCGCATGCCAGAAACCAAGGGCCAGAGCCTGAAGTAAGCCAATAAAGAACAAGCGTCACGCACTAGCGCTTTCCGGTTCCCGCAGGACCGGAAAGCTTTTTCTTTTCCGATGAGACCCATGCCAGCACAAGACACCGCCCTGCACTTCCAAGACGCCCAGGCCCTGGCCGGCGCCATCCGTCGGCGCGAACTGAGTTCGCGTCAGGTCACCACCCACTTCCTGGACCGCATCGAGCGCGCTCCCGCGCTCGCCGCCTATAGCGAAGTCACGGCCGAGCGCGCGCTGGCCCAGGCCGAGGCCGCCGACCGCCTGCTCGCGGCGGGCATGCTGCTGGGTCCCTTGCATGGCGTGCCGGTGGCGGTGAAGGACAGCGTGCAATGGGAGGGTGTGAGCGTCTGCCTAGGGTCACTCGCCCTGCAGGGGCGCATCAGCGACGCCACGGCAGCCCCGCTGCAAAAGCTGGCCGCGCAGGGCATGGTGGTGCTGGGCAAAACACGCATGACCGAGTTCGCCTTTGGACTGTCGGGCCAGAACCCCACGCAAGGCACGGCGCGCAACCCTTGGGACGCGCAGACGGCGCGCGCGCCGGGCGGCTCGTCCAGCGGCGCGGGCGTGGCCGTGGCCGCAGGCCTGGCGCCACTGGCGCTGGGCGGCGACACCGGCGGCTCGGTGCGCGCGCCGGCGGCGCTGAACGGCCTGGTCGGCTTCAAGCCGTCCACCGGCGTGATCAGCCGCGACGGCTGTCTGCCGCTGTCTGACACCCTGGACGTGCTGGGTCCGATCACGCGCAATGTGGCCGACGCCCGCCTGCTGACGAAACTGCTGGCCGGCCCCGACATCGGCGACCCGGCCACGCTGGACTTTCCGGCAAGCGCCATCGCGGCCTTGCGCCAGCCTGCCGCGCGGGGCCCGGGCCCGGTAGCGGTGCTGGCCCCCGAAGCCTGGCCCGCCCCCTTGGCAGACGCCGGCCTGCGGGCCTGGCGCGAGGCCCAGGAAAACCTGGCGCAGGCCGGCTACACGCCTACTCCCTGGCATCCGCCCGCGGCCCTGTCGTTCGCCCGCATGGCCGACGACAACTCCGTGGTGCTGGCGTACGAGGCCTACCGCTATTACGGCGCGCTGGCAGAAGACCCGGCCACGCCGCTGTGGGAAGTGGTGCGCAAGCGCATCGCGTCCGGCGGCCGCATCACGCAGGCCGACTACGAAGCCGCACTGCAACGCCGCGCCGCCGACATGGCCGCGTTCGCGCAGGCCATGCAGGGCCTGGACGCCCTGCTGATGCCCGCCTGCGACCAGGCCGCGCAAGCGCTGGACGCTGACGACACACGTCACGCCGGCCTGGGCAAGCTGCTGCGTCCCGCCAACTTCCTGGGCGCGGCCGCCATCTCGCTGCCGGCGGGCTTTGATACCGAGGGCATGCCCATGGCGGTGCAACTGCTGGCGCCCGCGGGCGGCGACGCCGCACTGCTGGACTGCGCTGCCGCGCTGGAGCCGGTGCTGGACCCGGCGCCGCGCCGGCCCAACCTGTCGACCTGGGGCCTGTAAACCCCGCACGCAAGAAAAAGCCCCCGCAGTGCGGGGGCTGTGCTTACAGAATCAGAAAGGCTTACACGGCCTTCTTCAGATCCTGCACCTTGTCCGTGGCTTCCCACGAGAATTCCGGCTCGGAGCGGCCGAAGTGACCATAGGCGGCGGTCTTGGCATAGATCGGGCGCAGCAGATCCAGCATGTTGACGATGCCCTTCGGACGCAGGTCGAAGTGCTCGCGCACCAGCTTGGCGATCTGGTCGTCAGGAATGACGCCGGTGCCTTCCGTGTAGACCGTGATGTTGATGGGCTCGGCCACGCCGATGGCGTAGCTGACCTGCACCTGGCACTGGCGCGCCAAGCCAGCGGCCACGATGTTCTTGGCCACGTAGCGGGCGGCGTAGGCAGCCGAACGGTCGACCTTGGACGGATCCTTGCCCGAGAACGCGCCGCCGCCGTGCGGGCAAGCGCCACCGTAGGTGTCGACGATGATCTTGCGGCCGGTCAGGCCGCAATCGCCTTGCGGACCGCCGATGACGAAGCGGCCAGTCGGGTTGACCAGGAACTTCGTCTGCGGCGTGATCAGGCCTTCGGGGAAGCTGGGCTTGATGATGTCTTCGATCACCGCTTCGCGGATGGTCTCTTGCGAGACTTCCGGCGCGTGCTGGGTCGACAGCACCACCGTGTCGACTTCCGCCGGGCGGCCGTCGATGTAGCGGAACGTCACTTGCGACTTGGCGTCGGGACGCAGCCACGGCAGGCGGCCGTCCTTGCGCAGCTCGCTCTGGCGCTGCACCAGGCGGTGCGCGTACCAGATCGGGGCGGGCATCAGGTCAGGCGTTTCGTCGCAGGCATAGCCAAACATCAGGCCTTGGTCGCCCGCGCCCTGGTTCAGGTAGTCCTCGGAGCTGCGGTCCACGCCCTGGGCGATGTCCGGCGACTGCTTGTCGTAGGCGACCAGCACCGCGCAGCCCTTGTAGTCGATACCGTATTCGGTATTGTCGTAGCCGATGCGGCGGATCGTATCGCGCGCGACCTGGATATAGTCGACGTTGGCGGTGGTGGTGATCTCGCCGGCCAGCACTACCAGGCCGGTGTTGCAGAGCGTCTCGGCTGCGACGCGCGCATTCGGGTCCTGCGTGAAGATCGCGTCCAGAATCGAGTCGGATATCTGGTCGGCAACCTTGTCGGGATGCCCTTCGGAGACGGATTCGGAAGTAAAGAGAAAGTCGTTATTGGCCACAGATGCGTCCTTGGTAACCGGCTTGGCCGGCGCATAGGTTCACGAGGCGCGTTGCACCCCTGACCGCATGACATACGCAAATCTGGGCGCGACGCTTTAGCGGATTTGGCAAATGGCGCGCAAAGCGCTACACCCTTGCCGTCGCTCCGCAAGTTGTCGGTTAACTCGGCGACTGCGCTATTTTAAGCGAAAATGCGGTTCTGCCGCCAAAGCCAGGGGTCTAAACATATTCCCCCGGCCCCAGGCGCACTTCCCGCCCGTCTCACTTTCCTGCCGCATGCTGCTCTTCCTGTTCAGATTATTCGCCGCCCTGCCCCTGTCCGTCGCGCACGCCGCGGGGCGCCTCGCCGGGCGCGCGATCTACGCCTGGCCGGGCAAATACCGGCAGCGCCTGCAAGCCAACGCGGTCCAGGCCGGCTACCCCGACCCGGCCTTCGCGCGCCGCGCGGCGGGCGAAATCGGCGCCATGATCCTGGAAAGCCCGCGCGTCTGGTTCCGCAATGAACAAAGCCTGGCCCAGGTGATCTCGGACGACAACGACGTGGTCAGCGCGGCCCGCGCGGAAAACCGCGGCATTCTGTTCCTGACGCCGCACCTGGGCTGCTTCGAGATCACGGCCCGTTACCTGGCCCGCCAGATGCCCATGACGGTCATGTTCCGGCCGCCGCGCAAGGACATCCTGGCGCCGCTGCTGGAAACCGCTCGCAACACTTCGGCCGTCAATGCCGTGCCGGCCAATATGCAGGGGGTGCGCGAGTTCGTGCGCGCCCTGCGCCGTGGCGAATCCGTGGGCATGCTGCCCGACCAGGCGCCCAGCGTGGGCGACGGCGTCTGGGCCCCGTTCTTCGGGCGCATGGCCTACACCATGACGCTGCCGGGCAAGCTGGCCACGCAGACGAACGTACCCATCATCCTGACCGCGGGCGAACGGCTGCCGGGAGGCCGGGGCTGGCGCATCCATTACGTGCGCGTGCCCGAGCCGCTGCCGGCCGACGCGGAAGCGCAGGCCGCACTGCTCAACGCCGCCATGGAAACGCTGATCCGCCGCTGCCCGGAGCAATACCTCTGGAGCTACAACCGCTACAAGACGCCGCGCGGCGCACCGCCGGCACCTGCCGCCGACACTGCATCCCCAGTCAACTGAAGCATCGCGCCCCGTCCGCTCCACTTTCCTTACCCTATGACTAATTTCAAAACGCGCGCGCTGGTATCCCTGTTGAAATGGTTCGCCCGCATCAAGCCATCGACGCGGCTGCGCGTCGGCGCGGGCCTGGGCTGGCTGGCGCCACGGCTGGTCAAATCGCGCGCGCGCATCGTGCGCCGCAATCTTGAGCTGTGCTTTCCCGAGCAGCCCGAACAGGTCCGCGAACAGTGGGTCGCAGACCACTTCCGCGCGCTGGCGCAATCCATCGTCGACCGCGGCGTGCTCTGGTACGGCACGCCCGAGGCTGTCAGGGAGATGGTGACGCTCAGCGGCGTGGACGAAGTCAACGAGCTGATCGCCCAAGGCCGGTCGGTGATCCTGCTGGCGCCCCATTTCATCGCCATGGACGCGGGCGGCACCCGGCTGACGATGGATATCCCCAGCGCCGCCACCATGTATACCCCGCAAAGCGACCCCAACATCGACGCCGTCATGGCCGCCGGACGGGCTCGTTTCAATGAGGCTTACCTGGTCAGCCGCAAGGACGGCGTGCGTGAACTGATCCGCCATCTGCGCGCGCCCCGCCCTGTCTATTACCTGCCCGATATGGATTTCGGCCGCCAGGGCTCGGTATTCGTGCCCTTCTTCGGCATCCAGGCGGCCACTCTGCTGGCAACCGCCCAACTGGCCAAGAAATGGGATGCGGCGGTACTGCCGGTCCTGGGCTTCTGGAATCCGGATACCGGCCGCTATCACATCGAAGTTCTGCCCCAGCTGGCCGACTTTCCGGGAACTGATTCGCTGGAAGATGCCACCGCCCGCCTGAACCGCGAGCTGGAATCCTGGGTCCGCCGCTGCCCCAGCCAGTACTACTGGGTCCACCGGCGCTTCAAGACGCGTCCGCCGGGCGAGCCCAAACTCTACTGAGTCCGCGGTCCGCGCCGCTCGCGCCCCAATATGGGCGATAATCCGGTGATGAACTGGAACTTCACCAAAATGCATGGCGCGGGCAATGATTTCGTCGTGCTCGACGGGGTCCGCCAGACCATCGACATGACGCCCGAGCGCGCCCGCGCCTTGGGCGACCGGCATTTCGGCATCGGCGCCGACCAGATCCTCCTGGTCGAGCGCGCGACGCGGCCCGACGCCGATTTCCGCTATCGCATTTTCAATTCCGACGGCAGCGAAGTTGAGCACTGCGGCAACGGCGCGCGCTGCTTCGTGCGCTTCGTGCATGAGCAAGGCCTGTCCGACCGCAACCCGCTGCGCGCCGAGATCGCCACCGGCATTCTGCTGCTGGACCAGGGCGACGACGAGCAAGTCACCGTCGACATGGGCAGCACGCGCTTCGAACCCGCCGCCCTGCCTTTCGACACCGCCGGCCTGGCCTCGCGCGTCGAAGGACAGGACACGCTGTGGGAACTGGAGCTGGACGCGCCCGCCGGCCTGCCGCGCACGGTCGCGCTGTCCGCCGTGGCCATTTCCAACCCGCACGCCGTGCAGGTCGTGGACGACGTCGACACCGCGCCCGTAGCCATCCTCGGGCCGTTGATCGAAACCCATCCGCGCTTCCCGCGCCGCGTCAACGCCGGCTTCATGCAGATCGTGGACCGCAACAACATCCGCCTGCGCGTGTTCGAACGCGGCGCCGGCGAAACGCTGGCCTGCGGCACCGGCGCCTGCGCCGCCGTCGCGGCCGGCATCCGCCGCGGCCTGCTGGACTCGCCGGTGCGCGTGCAAGCGCGCGGCGGCGTGCTGACCGTCGCCTGGAACGGCGAGCAACTGCGCATGACGGGCCCTGCCGAGTCCGTCTTCACGGGGCAGGTCGACATCGACAAGCTCGTCTTCTCCATGGGACTGAACCGATAAGCCATGACTGATACCGCTATTACCGCCCAGGACATCGCTGCTTTCCTGCAAGACAATCCTGGGTTCTTCGACGATCACGCAGATGTCTTCGCCACGCTGCAGGTGCCGCATCCGCACGGCTCGCGCGCCATTTCGCTGGGCGAACGCCAGATCCTGACCCTGCGCGAGCGCAACCGCGAACTCGAATGGCGCCTGAACGAGTTGGTGCGCAACGCCAGCGCCAATGAAAGCATCGGCACGCACGTGGCCAAATGGTGCTGCCGCCTGCTGTCCGAATGCGATCCGCAGCATGTGCCGGGCGAAATCGCCCTGGGGCTGGCCGAACAATTCGAACTGAACCACGTGGCGCTGCGCCTGTGGGATCTGTCCGAATTGCCCGCCACCGGCTACGGCGAGCCCGTCACCCAGGACGTGCGCACCTTTACCGACAGCCTGAAGACGCCCTACTGCGGCACCGACACCGAATTCGAAGCGGCAGGCTGGCTGGACGCCAAGCCCAAGTCGCTGGCGCTGGTGCCGCTGCGCCTGGAAGCGGACGGCCCTGCCGTCGGCCTGCTGGTGCTGGGCTCGGACGACGCCGAACGCTTCACGCCCGAAATGGGCACGACCTTCCTGGAATCCATCAGCCAGCTGGCTTCGGCGGCGCTGCATCGCCTGAATCCGGCCTCACCCAAGGCCTAGCGGCGACACGGGCGGACGCCATGCCGAAAACCACGCAAGCGCAGGACACGGCCCCGCCCGAAACTCCCCTGCCGGACGCGATGAGCGCCTGGCTGCGCCATCTGGAAACCAACCGGCGCTATTCGCCCCATACGCTGGACGGCTACCGCCGCGAACTGCATTTCCTGCGCGAGCTTGCCGACCACGCCAAGCTGCCGCTGGGCAAGATCGGCAACGGCCACATCCGCCAGTTCGTGGCGCGCCTGCATGCCCAGGGGCGCGGGCCGCGTAGTCTGGCGCGCACCTTGGCGGCCTGGCGCGGCTTCTATCAATGGTGGGCCCCGGCCATCGAACTTGCAGGCAATCCCGTGGCGGGCGTGCGCGCCCCCAAGGCGCCGCGCGGCCTGCCCAAGGCCTTGTCGGTGGAACAGACCCAAGCCCTGCTGGACCGCGCGCCCGCGCAAGTCGCGACCGAACCCGCCGCGCTGCGCGATCAGGCCATGCTCGAACTGCTCTATTCCAGCGGTCTGCGGCTGTCGGAGCTGGTGGGGTTGGACCTGCGCTACGAACGTTCCGGCAACTATGAATCGCGCGGCTGGCTGAGCCTGGAAGAGGCCGAGGTCATCGTGCTGGGCAAGGGCGGCAAGCGCCGCTCGGTGCCCGTGGGCCAGGCCGCCCTGGAGGCCCTGCGCAAATGGATCGCGGTGCGCCCGCAGCTCACGCCCTTCACCGCGCAGCCCGAGGACGCGGCCGCGCTGTTCCTGGGCGCACGCGGACGCCGCATCTCGCCGCGCGTGGTGCAGCTACAGCTGGCGCGCATCGCGCAACAGGCCGGCGTGCCCACGCATGTGCATCCGCACGTGCTGCGCCACAGCTTCGCCAGCCATGTGCTGCAGTCCGCACAGGACCTGCGCGCCGTGCAGGAAATGCTGGGCCACGCCAACATCTCCACCACCCAGATCTACACGCGGCTGGATTTCCAGCATCTGGCCCGCGCCTACGACCAGGCGCATCCTCGCGCCGGGCGTAAATCCTGAACGTCTCGGGTCCGCTTCGTCAGACGTGAGCGGCGCCGCACGCTCATAGCGCTGGCCTTAACCGCCTCCGGCGATCACACCGCCCAGCAGCATCACACCCAGCAACAGCACCGCCAAAGCAGCCAACGCTTCCACGCCGTAACGCAGGCGCGCCGCGCCCGCGCCGGACAGCCGGCTGCCGATACGCGTGGCCGCGCCGCCGGCCGCGACCGCCAGACAGGCCAGCGCCGCCACCGTCAACCCGGTGCCCAGGCCCATCGCCAGGGCCGAGGCCACGCCGGCCAGGAAGAAGCCCTGCGCCAGGGCGAACACCAGCACGATCAGCGCGCCGCTGCAGGGGCGCAGGCCCACGGCCAGGATCGCCGTTCCCGCGCGGCGCCAGTTCAGCGGACCTGACACCTGTTCGGGCGCGGGCACATGCGCGTGACCGCAGCCGCAATCGTGGTCGTGATGGTGATCGTGGTGGTGATGGACAGGGGCGTGAGTGTGAGCATGCTGCAACACATGCTGCCGGCCCTGCCCGCGACTGCGGGCCTGGCTGTTGTAGTGCTCGTGCTCATGCATGGAACCGCCGGATGCGCGCCACGCGCGGGTCCGCAGCAGCGGACGGATTGCCTTGACCCACACCAGCCATGCCCCCAGCAATGTCACCAGCGCATAGGAGCCTAGCTCCAGCCAGCGCGTCGCGTTGTTCATCGTTGCGGCGGTGGCGTTGAAAATCAACGCCAGCACCGCCACCAGCACAATCGCCACCAGCGCCTGGATCAGCGCGGACGCCAGCGCCAGCAGCGCGCCGTTGCGCGCGGTCTGGCGGTTGGCCAGCACATAGGAAGAGATCACTGCCTTGCCGTGCCCAGGCCCCAGCGCATGGAACACGCCGTAGGCGAACGACAGCCCGATCAAGGCCCAGGCCGCGCCGCCGTCCGCCTGCCAGGCGCGCACCGCGCCCGTCAGCTGCCGGTAGAAATGGCTTTGCCAGGCGGACACCTGGCCGAAGAAACCGGCCAGCCAGCCCGACCCGCCCATGCCCGCGCCGCTCTCAGGCACGCCGAAGGGGTGCGCGCCCTGCGCCGCGACCGCACCGGCTGCGCCCAACAACAGCACGGCCAACAACGCGAGCGCTACTCGCACCGCACTTCGATACGATGCGTCAGCCCCTTGGTGATGGCGAAAAGCTCGTCCGGCAAGGCGTCCGGGTCGGCCGGGATCGCGGCCAGTTGCTGCATGGTTTTCCAATCCAGTTCCTTGGGCTTGCGGTAGGCTGAGGTGCAGGCTTTGGCATCCTGCCCGCCGAGCGAAACCGCGCCGTTTTCATCGAAGGCGTAGGCCACGAAATAGGTGGGATCGTAGATGTCCACCTGCGCGCCGCCGACGCCCGGCGCCACCGGCGTGGCCAGCGGCAAGGTGAAGGACAGCGTCAGCCGCGTCGTCTTCGGATTCCAGTCGACGCGCGCGTCCTGCGGGGCTGCGAAGGCCGCCGTCTTGCCATCCACGGTGACGCGCGTGAAGTAATGCGAGATAGGCTCGCCCAGCGCCTGCATCCAATCCCGCGCCATACCCTGCAGGATCTCGGGCGACAGCGAACCGTCCTTGCCCTTCTTAAGTCCCTGCGTGGCGTAGGCGCCGAACATCTCGTCAAACCGCCAGACTTGCCGCACCGCCGTGATGCGCTGCTGTCCATCGATATCGATTGCCGCGCGGGCATCGATCCACATATGCGGGTGCGCGCTGGCGGCGCCGGCCGCCAGCAGCATTGCTGCCGCGGTCAGGGCTGCATGGCCGCGGCAAGCTGACGTGCGTTCCATTCAAACATTTCCAGGTAGGTGGCGCCGGGCTGTCCGGGCTTGGACAGGGCATCGGAATAAAGCGTACCACCCACCTTGGCGCCGGTTTCGCGGGAAATCTGCTGGACCAGCCGGGGGCTGCTGATGTTCTCCACGAACACCGCCGGCACGCGCTCGCGCTTGACCTGTTCGATGATGCGCGCCACCTCGCCGGCCGCGGGTTCCGCATCCGTGGACACGCCCATGGCGGGGATGAACGCCACGCCGTAGGCATCGCCGAAATAGCCGAAGGCATCGTGCGAGGTCACGATCTTGCGGCGCTCGGCCGGGATCGCGGCAAAAGTCTTGCGGATCTGCGCGTCCAGCGCCTGCAAGCGCGCGGCATAGGTCCGCGCGCGCTGACGATAGGCGTCCGCCCGCGCCGGATCCGCAGCTGCCAGCCCCTCCGCGACGTTGCGCGCATAGATGGCGCCGTTGGCCAGGTTCTGCCATGCATGCGGATCTGCGCCGCCATGCTGGTGGCCATGGCCATGGTCATGGTCGTGGTCGTGGTCGTGGTCGTGGTCGTGGTCGTGGTCGTGGTCGTGGTCGTGGTCGTCATCATCGTGCCCGCCGCCCGCGAACTTGCGCGGCTTCACGCCCTGCGAGGCGACCACGGTGGCGCCGGCAAAACCCGACGCCTTCGCCAGGCGCGGCATCCAAGTCTCGAAGTCCAGGCCGTTGACGAACAGCACGCGTGCCGCGGCCAGCTTCTTGGCGTCGCCCGGCGTCGGCTCGTACTCGTGCGCGTCACCGTCCGGCCCCACCAGCGTAGCGACGCTGACGTCGTCTCCGCCCACTTCCCGCACGATGTCGCCCAGGATGGAAAAGCTGGCGACGACCTTCAACGGCTCGGCGGCCTGCGCGGTTCCGAACCACGCCGACAGGCACAGGCCTGCCATGGCCAGCAGCGCGCGGCGGCGCACCAGGGAATTGAAACGCATGGCGTATCTCCTGTTGGATGAATCAGACCCGGCGCATGCGGCGCCGCGCCGGCAGCAGCCCGCCTTGCGGGCCGCCCACGATGGAAAACAGATAGCAGGCGCCCGCCGCCAGAATGATGGCGGGCGAGGCCGGCACGTTGAAGTGATACGAAATGAGCAGGCCAGCCGTCGAAGCCGCCACGCCCAGGCCCGCGGCCAGCGGAATCTGGCGGGCGGCCGAGCGGACCCAGAAGCGCGCGGCGGCGGCAGGCAGCATCATGATGCCGACCACCATGAGCGTGCCCAGCACCTGAAAGCCCGCCACCAGGTTCACCACCACCAGCACCAGGAAGCCCATATGGACCCAGCCCCCGGCGCCGCCGCTGGCGCGCAGGAAGCCAGGGTCCAGGCATTCGGCCACCAGCAGCCGGTAGATCGCGGCCAGCGCCAGCAAGGTCGCGCTGGCCGTGGCGGTGACCAGCAGCAGCGCCGCGTCGTCCAGCCCCAGCACCGTGCCGAACAGCACATGCAGCAGATCCATGTTGGAGCCGCGCAGCGACACCAGCAGCACGCCCAGCCCAAGCGATATCAGGTAAAACGCCGCGAAGCTGGCGTCTTCGCGCAATGGCGTGAGGCGCGCCACCAACCCCGCCAGCAGGGCCACGGCCAGTCCCGTGGCGATGCCGCCCAGCATCATCGCCCCCAGCGACAGGCCGGCCAGCAGAAAGCCCGCCGCCACCCCGGGCAGGATGGCGTGCGACATGGCGTCGCCCATCAGGCTCATGCGCCGCAGCACCAGGAACACGCCCAGCGGCGCGGCGCCCAGCGACAGGGCGCAGGCGCCGGCCAGCGCGCGCCGCATGAAGCCGTAGTCCAGGAAGGGCGACAGCACCCATTGCGCCAGGCTCATGCGCGGCTCTCCGCGTGCCATTGCCGCGCCCGCTTCAGGTGCGCGTCGTCCAAAGCGTTCTCGGTGTCGCCCCAGGCCACGACCGATCCGGACAGCAACAGGCATTCGGGAAAATGGTCGCGCACCAGATCCAGGTCGTGCAGCACCGCGATCACGGTGCGGCCCTGGCCGTGCAGGCCGCAAAGCAAGGCCATCAGGTCGTCCGCCGTGTGGCTGTCCACCGCGGAGAAGGGTTCGTCCAGCAGCAGCACGGCCGCATCCTGCACCAGCATCCGCGCAAACAGCGCGCGCTGCATCTGTCCGCCCGACAGCGCGTCCACGCCGCGTCCGGCCGCGTCGGCCATGCCCACGGTTTCCAGCGCGTCCATGCAACGGTCCAGCTCCTCGTTCGCATACCGGCGCCATCCGCCCACGCGCCTCCAGGCGCCCATGGCCACCAGGTCCAGCACCGACACCGGAAACGATCGGTCCAGCTCGGCGGCCTGGGGCAGCCAGGCCAATTCCGACCGGCCCGCGCCGCTGATCCGCACGCTGCCAGCCATGGGACGCAGCACGCCCATGATGCCTTTGATCAGGGTGGACTTGCCGGCGCCATTCGGCCCCACCACGGCGGTCATGCCGCCGGCGGCGAAACGCCCCGACACCGATTTGAGCGCGGCATGTCCATGCCAGCCGAAGGAAGCGTCGGCCAGTTCGATCGTGACCGGCGCGTTCATCGCGGCCACCAGTCCAGCGCCCAGCCGGTCAGGGCCCACAGGACGGCGGCCGCGGCCAGGGCGGCGGCCATGCGGCGCCAGGCGGAAACGAGGAAGGCGGAACGCGGCGTGAGGTTTTGCCGGCGCGCGGTTGCGGGCGTCCGGGGCAAAAGCGTGAAATGGGACATGGAAAGAATGCGGAGACAGATAGCGGCTGCGGCCAAGTTTTATTATGTTATATCATAACTAAAAAGCTTGATTCCCCCGCGTTCGCCCGCATCTGGATGTTTTCTGCTACCTTCCAGGCATCTCGCGCGCATCGCGCGCGTTTTCCATAGAGATAAAGTCAGCCATGTCCGCACCGCCCCGCACCCCTCGCAGCGATACCGTCGGCGCCCAGCTCAGCGTCGCCGAAGCGCTGTGCGAGCAGCGCGGGCGCCGCCTTACTCCTATCCGCCGCAAGGTGCTGGAACTGCTGCTGCGCCACGGCCGCAGTCTGAAGGCCTATGAGTTGCTGGACGCGATGCGCGCCGTGCATCCGGGCGCCGCGCCCCCGACCGTGTACCGCGCACTGGACTTCCTGATGGACGAGGGCCTGATCCACCGCCTAGACGCGGTCAACGCCTGGAGCGCCTGCCACGACGCGGGCGGCGCGCCCCATGACCTGCTGGTGGTCTGTACGGGCTGCGGCGCGGTCGCGGAAGTATCCGACCCCGCCATGAGCCGCCAACTGGCCGAACGCGTCGCCCAGACCGGCTATGCCCTGGCCACGCACGAAACCGAAATCCGCGCGCTGTGCCCCCAGTGCCAGCAGAAGCAACCCGCCGCAGATGCCGGCCACGGCCATCACCATCATTAAGAACTAGTGCCGGCGGGCAGCCCGCCCCCGGCTCTCCGCCATCGGGCGCAAGCCTGCGGCGCGGCCCTTCATCCAGATGCGCGCATCGCGCTCTTGAAATCCGGCAAACCGCCCCCAAATAGTGGTATCGCCCGATACTTGAGGGCGTACGGACGCCATCTGGATGGCTACGGCCCCAGGGTTGACCCTGGGTTTGCCCCCTGCCCCCGACTGTGCTGTAATCCTGCGTCCGGCCGCTGCAGGCGGCCCATGCAGCCTGCGGCAAACATCCTCCGGCAAAGACTGGGAAACCCCGTTCAAGCGTCGCAAGACGGCGTTCCAAGACAGGGTTGCGATCCCCGCCGAGAGTTCCTGTTTAACGCCTTGACTTCACGCTAGCAGCTTCGCCATGAACACCCCGCGCAGTTTGGACAAAATGGTTCCCGTCACCATCCTCACCGGCTTTCTCGGTGCGGGCAAGACCACCCTGCTCAAACGCATCCTGACCGAATACCATGGCCGCCGCGTCGCGGTCATCGAAAACGAGTTCGGGCCGGAAAGCATCGACAACGACCTGCTGGTGCAGGACAGCAACGAAGAAATCATCGAACTGTCCAACGGCTGCGTCTGCTGCACGGTGCGCGGCGACCTGATGCGCACCCTGTCCGAGCTGCGCGCCAAGCGCGAAGCCGGCGAACTGAATTTCGAACGCGTCATCCTCGAAACGACCGGCATGGCCAACCCTGGCCCCGTGTGCCAGACGTTCTTCATGGATGACGACATCGCTGAGTACTACCGCCTGGACGCGGTGGTCACGGTGGTCGACGCCAAGCATGGCATGGCCACCCTCGACGCCCAGTCCGAAGCCCAGAAGCAGGTCGGTTTCGCCGACCGCATCCTGATCTCGAAGCGCGACCTGGTCAACGAAGTCGACTACGAAGCGCTGCGCCACCGCCTGGTTCACATGAACCCGCGCGCGCCGATCACGCCGGTCAACTTCGGCGAAGTCGACCTGAAGTCCATCATCGACATCAGCGGCTTCAACCTGAATTCCATTCTGGACATCGACCCGCAATTCCTGGCCGATGAGCACCCCGACGCCGCCCACGACCATGTCCATGACCACGATCATGGACATGACCACGGCCACGATCACGACCATGATCACGAAGGCGACTGCGGGGCGCATTGCAATCATGCCCACCATCATCACCATCACCAGCACGACGACGAAATCGGCGCGTTCGTGTTCCGTTCCAACAAGCCGTTCGATCCCGCGCGCCTTGAGGAATTCCTGGGCGGCGTGGTGCAGGTCTATGGTCCCGACCTGATGCGCTACAAGGGCATCCTGTACATGAAGGGCATCAACCGCCGCATGTTGTTCCAGGGTGTGCACATGATGATGGGCGCCGAACCCGGCAAGCCGTGGACCGCAGCCGAAAAACCGTCCACCAAGATGGTTTTCATCGGCCGTAAGCTGCCCCAGGAGATTTTCACCCGGGGCTTGGAGCAGTGCCTGGCGGGGTAATCCCCCTTCCTGACGTGACGTGATGCGACGAAGGCAGTACTGTGAGGTACGAATAGCGTAGGCAACAAGTAATACGGACCGGGAATGGACGCCCGCGCCAGGATCGATTCATAGTGGAGTGTTTTCATGGCTACCAAGGCAGCAACCAAGAAATCAAGCAAGTCGACGAGCGATACGGCGATTGATCTGCCCAGCGAGAAGGAATTGCTGGCCATGCCCGAGTCCGACTATATGAACGAACGCCAACTGGCGTTCTTCAAGGAACGGCTCAAACAACTCGAGCAGGACATCCTGGCCAACGCCGGCGAAACCACCGAGCACCTGCGTGAAACGCAGTTCGTGCCCGATCCCGCCGACCGCGCCACGATCGAGGAAGAACACGCCCTGGAGCTGCGCACCCGCGACCGCGAGCGCAAGCTGCTGAAGAAGGTGCAACAGTCCATCGCCCGCATCGACAGCGGCGAATACGGCTGGTGTGAGGAAACCGGTGAACCCATCGGCATCCCGCGCCTGCTGGCCCGCCCCACGGCCACCCTATCGCTCGAAGCGCAGGAACGCCGCGAGATGCGCCAGAAGCTCTACGGCGACTGATCCGTCCCGTATTCAGCCCCTACGCTGAAAGGCTATGCTGGTTTCCAGCATGGCCTTTTTTCTTTGGCCGCCCTTCAACGGGGACGCAAGCGTTCTGCCTTGATTTCCCCGCAACCGCCCCCAGCTAATCCCTTCATAGGAAGGAACGCATGGAACAATTTCACGCCACCACCATCGTGTGCGTGCGCCGCGGCAACCGCGTCGCACTGGGCGGCGATGGCCAGGTCACCCTGGGCAACATCGTCATCAAGGGCACCGCCCGCAAGATCCGCCGCCTGTACCACGACAAGATTCTGGCCGGCTTTGCCGGCGCCACCGCCGACGCGTTCACCCTGCAGGAACGCTTCGAGGCCAAGCTGGAAAAGCACCAGGGCAACCTGATGCGCGCCGCGGTCGAACTGACCCGCGACTGGCGCACCGACCGCGTCCTGCGCCGCCTGGAAGCCATGCTGATCGTGGCCGATGCCGAGCACACGCTGGTGCTGACCGGCAACGGCGACGTGCTGGAACCGGAACACGGCCTGGCGGCCATCGGCTCAGGCGGCGCCTACGCCCAGTCGGCCGCGCTGGCGCTGCTGCGCAACACCGAACTTTCGCCCGAGGCCGTCGTCAAGCAATCGCTGGAAATCGCCGGCGACCTCTGCATCTACACCAACCAGAACCA